>JACQZC010000001.1 GCA_016207905.1 Nitrospirota bacterium
ACCTGGAGTTCCACCATGCAATGAGTCAGATAGAAAGGGAGGATATAGAAGAGGGCATGGTCGTCGAGGAGCTTAGAAAAGGCTATATGTACAGGGATAAGGTTCTCAGGGCATCGCTTGTTTGTGTCTCTAAAAAACCTCGTAAAGAGGAAGAGTCTGAGGACAGTAATAAGATTAATATAGAAGAGATGGAGGAGTGATTATATGGCTAAAGCTATAGGAATAGACTTAGGAACAACTAACTCTGTTGTGGCAGTTGTTCAGGCAGGCGAGCCTGTTGTCATACCCAATCAGGAGGGAAACAGGACAACGCCATCTGTAGTGGCATTTACCGAAAAGGGCGAAAGGCTTGTAGGGCAGATTGCAAAAAGGCAGTCTATAACGAACCCGGAAAATACAGTGTTTTCCATAAAAAGGCTAATGGGAAGAAGATTTAATTCCCCTGAGGTCGAGCATGCAAGAAAGAGGCTCCCATATAAGATAGCTGAGGCTGAAAACGGAGATGCACATGTGGAAATCAGGGGGAAAAGGTATTCTCCACCAGAAATCTCTGCAATGATACTTCAGAAGCTTAAACAGGCCGCAGAGGACTATCTTGGAGAGACCGTAACCGATGCAGTCGTTACTGTGCCTGCTTATTTTGACGATAGCCAGAGACAAGCAACAAAGGATGCAGGAAAGATAGCTGGGCTTAATGTCCTGAGAATCATAAACGAGCCAACTGCCGCCTCCTTAGCCTATGGTATGGATAAAAAAAAGGAGGAAAAGATTGCGGTCTATGACCTTGGCGGAGGGACATTCGACATCTCCATACTGGAAATCGGAGAGGGTGTAATAGAGGTCAGGTCGACAAATGGAGATACATACCTTGGAGGAGATGATTTCGACCTGAGGGTGATGGACTGGATGGTTGATAACTTTACAAAAGAGCAGGGGATAGACCTAAAGAGAGATAAGATGGCTCTTCAGAGACTCAAAGAAGCCTCTGAAAGGGCAAAGATAGAGCTTTCAACTGCAATGGAGACGGATATAAATCTTCCGTTTATCACTGCCGATGCAACAGGGCCAAAGCACCTTCTTATGAAGCTTTCGAGGTCAACGCTCGAACAGCTCGTAGGAGACCTGATTGAAAAGACAGTGGGGCCATGTAAGACTGCATTGGGAGATGCAAGTCTTGAAGCCCGTAGTATCGACGAGGTTTTACTCGTAGGAGGACAGACAAGAACACCAAAGGTTCAGCAGACCGTACAGGGATTTTTTGGAAAAGAGCCTAACAGGTCCGTTAACCCAGATGAGGTTGTTGCAGTTGGTGCGGCTATACAGGCCGCTGTCTTAAAAGGAGAGGTAAAAGAGATCTTACTACTTGATGTTACACCTCTTTCACTTGGAATAGAGACGCTCGGAGGAATCTTTACAAAGATTATAGAGAAAAATACCACTATACCAACAAGGAAAAGCCAGGTTTTTTCCACTGCCTCTGACAACCAGCCTGCAGTGACAATCAGAATATGTCAGGGAGAAAGAGAGATGGCTGCCGATAATAAGCTCCTTGGGCTTTTTGAGCTTGTTGGCATACCGCCTGCTCCGAGAGGCATCCCACAGATAGAGGTCTCCTTTGACATAGATGCAAACGGTATCCTTCATGTTGCGGCAAAAGACCTGGGAACAGGCAAGGCACAGTCTATAAGGATTACTGCTTCAAGCGGACTTGCAGATGATGAGATAAGACGCATGACACGGGATGCAGAATCTCATGCAGAAGATGACAAAAAGAAAAGACACCTTGCAGAGACAAAAAACGAGGCAGATACACTTATATATGCAGTTGAGAAATCCCTCAAGGAATACGGGAATAAACTTACAGAGTCCGAGAAGAAGGATATACAGGATGCATTAGAGGAATGCAGGAAGAAAAAGGATAGCAATGATGTAGGAGAGATAAGGTCTGCCATCGAAAAACTGACCACTTCGTCCCATAAGATAGCCGAGCATATATATAAGGCAGGAGGCGCAAGACCCGAAACAAAGGAGGAGGCTCCAAAAGAAGAAAAGGTGGTCGAGGCAGAGTTTGAAGAAGTGGATAAGTCAAAAGAGCAATAAACTGAAATGGCTGACAGGACATCTATGAAGGACTACTACCAGATATTAGGCATTGACAGGTCTGCTTCTTCAGAGGATATAAAGAAGGCATTCAGAAGGCTTGCCCTTAAGTATCATCCTGATAGAAACCCCGAGGACAAAGACGCAGAGGAGAATTTTAAAGAGGTAAACGAGGCATACTCCTGTCTTAACGATGCGGAGAAAAGAATGAACTATGACAGGTTTGGCACTGCCGAGGCACCTCGTTTTGAGCCATTTGGAGCAGGGTTTGGAGACATATTCGACAACATATTCGGAGACTTCTTTGGGACATTCGCAGGCAGAAAGACTGCAAGGCCTGTTAAGGGCACAGACCTCAGATATGACCTTGACATAACACTTGAAGAGGCTGCATCAGGGATAGAGAAGCTCATCGATGTTCCGAGATGGGAGGACTGCCCTTCATGCAGGGGAGGAGGCTCAAAGGGAAAAGGCACAACTACATGCACTCGCTGTAAAGGCACAGGACAGGTGAGGTTTCAACAGGGCTTCTTCAGCATATCAAAGACCTGCGATAAATGTCATGGACAGGGCAGGGTTATTACAGACCCATGCGATGCCTGTGCAGGCAATGGTAAGGTAAGAAAATACAGGAAGGTATCTGTAGATATTCCTTCTGGTGTGGATACAGGCTCGAGGTTGAAGCTCTCAGGCGAAGGAGATGCAGGGATTCGCGGAGGCCCAGCAGGGGACCTCTATATAGTAATCGATGTCAAAGAGCATCCTTTCTTCAGAAGAGAAGGTGTGAACTTATACTGCGACCTGACCCTGTCGTTTGCTCAGGCAGTATTAGGAACCGAAATAGAAGTGCCAACCCTCTATGGCACACACAAGCTTAAAATAGCTCACGGAGCACAGCCAGGGGAAAGCCTTCGCATAAAAGGCGCTGGGATGCCGAGGCTTGGAAGTAAGGTTAAAGGAGACCAGATTGTAACTATCGGCATAACCGTTCCAAAACATATAAGTGAAAGACAAAGGGAAATCCTCGAGGAATTCGCAAGGCTTAGCGGTGACAACTCAAGCCAGCCAAAAACCCTAAAAGACAGGTTTAAGGATTTCTTTACAGGTGCAGGAACTTCATGAAAGGCATTAAAGGACAGCTTTCTTCCCTGCCTGTTTCAGACCTCATGCAATGGATTGAGATGAACAGAAAATCCGGTATGCTGATTATCTCAGGAGATAAAAAAAGCACCTGCTTTTGCTTTAAAGAGGGAAGTGTTCTTCTTGCCTCATTCAATGAAGACGGAAAAAGGTTTGGAGATTACCTCGTAAGGGAAGCACATATCGAGGCAGGTAAGATAAAAGAGATACTGTCCATTAGCAGGGATAAAAAGGCGTCATTTATAAGTTATCTTGCTGACAATAAGATAGTCTCTGAGGACTTCATAAAGGCAATATTAGAGCAGGTTTCAGAGTTTGTGCTGGTAGATATACTTGGATGGCAGGAAGGCTCGTTTCAGTTCATAGAAGCACTGCCCGACATTATTGGAGACAGTCCAGTTAGGCTTAATACGAGCCACCTCGTGTTTGAATCCGTCAGAAAATACGATGAGTCTTTAAGAGAGAAAAGCTCTTCAGGGGCATGAATGCCTCGTATCTTCGTTCAATCAATCTTAGAGCAAGGTGTAGTAGAGCTCACAGGCGATAATGCCCGCTACATCCTTAGGGTCTTAAGAGCCAAAAAAGGAGACATGCTTCACATCTTTGATTCTCAAGGGAAAACCTGCTCTGCTTCTATTATAAGGGTTGCAGATAAAAAGGTGTATGTGGAGGTCAGGGAGTGTATCTCAGAGGTCAAAGAATCTCCGTTAAGGCTTATACTTCTTCAGGCTATCTTAAAGGGACAGAAGATGGACATTGTGATTCAGAAGGCAGTTGAGCTTGGGGTAGCAGAACTCACCCCTATTATTACAGGTAGGACAGAGGTAAAAGAGACAAGAAAGCATGGAAGGTGGCAAAAGATTGCACTTGAGGCAACACGACAGTCAGGAAGAAGCATTGTGCCTTCGGTGAAAGAGCCTGTTACACTGAAGGAGTTTTTTTCTCTCTCGGGGCATCTTAAGGGTATAGTGCTTTATGAAAAAAGGGGCATGAGCCTCATGGAGGCTGTTGGTAAGATAAGCAAATCATTTGACTTTAAAAAGGATTTGGTTTTTGCGCTCATAGGCCCTGAGGGCGGATTGCGAGATGATGAGGTTTCTATTGCAGAGGCTAATGGGCTTTATGCCGTGCATCTGGGCAAAAGGATTCTTCGTGCCGAGACAGCCACAATTGCAGTTATTGCCATACTTCAAACCCTTATGGGAGATATGGGAGGGAGCTTACAATAAGAGTTCCCACATAAAAAAGGTGGCAGTTAATCGGACTTCCTGATATAATAAGACTTAGGAGGTTTTATGAATAAAATACTCGTTGCGCATGATGGTTCAAAACTCTCTGATGCCGCACTTAGAACAGCAGTAGAGATAGCAGTGAAGTTTAATGCCTCTTTAACTGTGCTCAGTGTGATTCCCGATCTATATCTTACGGAGCTTTCGGATACTGACAGGCAGAAGATAATGGATGCACTTATGGAGGAGACAAGGATTTCAATGGAAAAAATAAGGGTTTCTCTTTCAGGAAAACCCATTGAGGCAAAAACAATAATAAGGCAGGGGTCGCCTGCTGAAAAAATTATCGAGACAGCCCAGAAGATGAAGGTTGACCTTGTAGTGGCAGGCTCTCATGGAAGACACGGGGCAAAAAAATTCCTAATGGGCTCTGTGTCCTCAAAGGTTGTTGACCATGTATCCTGTCCTGTGCTCATAGTGAAATAAAAAGTCTCAGGGCATCCTTAAAGGTCATTGGCTCAAAACCAAAGTTCTTCTTAACACTCTCAGGGTCACAGATATTGTCCACATCCAAAAGCCTTATCTGCTCTACTGTTACAATACCTAAAACAGGAGCAGTGAGCTTTACAAATAAAGATGGTATGTGAACTATTGGCTTTTGAGAGCCCATCGCACTTGCTACTGCTTGAACAATCTCTTTGTATGTTAACTGCTCTGTCCCGCCAAAGGAATATGTCTTTCCAATTGCATCGGGGTTATCTATTATCTTAAAGAAGCACCTGACCCAGTCTTTGACATATATTGGCTGAAACCTTGCCTTTCCCTTTCCAGGCACAGCAATAAGAGGGCTTAAAGAGGCTATCATGTCTTTTATCTTTTTTGTAAAACCATCGTTTTCTCCAACAACGATGGATGGTCTAAATATGGTAAAGGGAATGCCTGAGCCTTTGATTAGTTCTTCTGCCTGTGCCTTTGTCCTTAGATACCCTGCCCATGAATCGAGGTCAGCTCCAAGGGCAGATTGATAAAAGAAGTGCTTTATCCCTTGTTTTTTTGCCACATCGAGAAGGTTTCTGGTTCCCTCCACATGGACAGCCTTAAAGGTCTGAGTGCCTTTTTCCTCTATGATGCCAATAAGGTGAATGACCATACTACAGCCATCCAATGCTCCTTTAAGGCTTTCTCTGTCTGTAAGCTCACCGATAACTGATTCGAAGCCCTGTGCCTTACAGAGCTCTGCCTTTTCAGGTGTTCTCACCAGACAGCGGACATCATATTTATCTTCCCTTAGTGCGGAGACGAGATGTCTTCCAATGAAACCAGTTCCGCCTGCTATGAATATCTTATCCATATAAAGATTGCCCTTATCCCAAAAGTTTAAGGAGGTTTTCGAGGGAGAGTTTCTCTATTTCCTCATGGAGGCTTCTTCCATGAGAGTCCATTGTGACAAATGCAGGGAAGTCCTCGACCTCGATGAGCCACATTGCCTCTGCCATGCCGAATTCCTCGAGCATGAAACTGCCCCTGACTGCTCTAACCCTGTCTGAAAGATAAG
This sequence comes from Nitrospirota bacterium, assembly GCA_016207905.1. Taxonomy (NCBI): domain Bacteria; kingdom Pseudomonadati; phylum Nitrospirota; species Nitrospirota bacterium. The sequence continues at coordinate 6,025 of JACQZC010000001.1, forward strand.
ATGCCGCACCTCCAATCGTATGAAGATACACACAGCCATATGTCTTTAATGCCAGAAGAGTTTCTTTGTCCATTCCACCTTTTCCCATGACCCCCCTTAAGCCATACTGTCCTATTACCCATGGCTCATACATCTGAACCCTACTACTTGTCGTAGGACCGATTGCTATAACCTCGAAGCCTTTATCTATTTTTTTCACTATAGGTCCTGTATGATATAAAACTGCACCTTCGAGCTTAAATGGTATGTCTTCCTTCGAGGGCTTTTCATGGAAAATGTACTTGTGGATTTTATCCCTGCCTGTTACGAGATCTCCGCTTATAAGAATCATATCGCCTGTATGAAGCCCTCTAACATCTTGTTCTGTGAGAGGAAGTGTTATCTTTCGTGCCCTTACCATATAAGTCTTCCCCTTCTGTTAGCCCAGCAGGCAATAGATATATCGACGAAATAAGATGCAGGATGCCTGTGATTAACCCCTATCTTTATGCCGATTGTAGTTGAGATGCCTCCAAGACCGAGAGGTCCTATGCCAAGAAGGTTTGTCTCTCTGAGGAGTCTTTCCTCAAGTGACCTCAGGGAATCATAGGTGTTTTTGTCAGGCAGTTTTCTAAGGAGCTGTTCCTTTGCGAGCTTAGCCACCTGGTCTTTTGAGCCTCCTATAGCAACCCCAACTGTGTAGGGAGGACAACCCTTCCCCTGTGCCCTCTGAACCGCATCCAGAACGCATTTTCTTATGCCCTCGATGTCTCGCTCTGCATTAAGCAGGGGGTCAGGCAGTTTATATGTATTGCCCTGATTTTCGCATCCAGAGCCCTTAAGCATCAAGTCTACTATGAGGGAAGCATCCTCGGATTCCTCGAAATATATCGTGGGAAACCCAATGCCTGTGTTGTCCCCTGTGTTTTTTTCGGTCATTATATCCACTGCATTTGGCCTGAGAGGGACCTTTTTGGTTGCAAGCCTTACTGCCTCGAGTATTGTCTCTTTTATGTCCTTATGGCTAAGACCCTTTGGGAGTTTCACAAAAAATACAGGCATTCCCGTGTCCTGACATATGGGTCTCGATGTCTGCCTCGAAAGCCTTATACTTTCAAGTATGATTGACATGACCTCCTTTTGCCTTGAGCCTTCCTCTTCCATGCCATAGGCAGACCTGAGGCTATCCTCCACATCAGGAGGCAAGGAGGTCGAGACCTTTCTTATAAGCTCCACTATGCCGTCACGAAGTTTAAGCATAAAATTTCAAATCACTACGAAGTCTCTGCAATCTTATATCTCAGTTTCTTGAGATAATCTATGTGGGATTGTTCCCGTTTCATCATGTCTTTCATGAATTCCCTTGTGCTTGTATCTTCTGCTGTCTCGGAGAGTTTTTTATAGTGGATGTATGCCTTTGCCTCTATCTCGAGGGCAATCGTAAGCGCACCGAGGTCATCGAGGAATAATGGGCTTTCTATTTCTTTTTCAAGGTAATCTTTAAGCACACCGCCTTCGACTGTTTCAGGCTTGATTTTACTTTTAAAGCTCTCAAAGCTGAGCATCTCTTTTTCTTCCCTTATGGACTGATAAAGGGACTGTATATACTGCATGTGTTCCTCTTCCCATCTTGCGAGCTCACCGAATGCCCGTCTTGCCTCAGAGTCTATTGCCTTTATAGATGCCTTTGTGTAAAACTCATTTGTCCCCTTTTCCATAATAAATACCTCAATCATTGCCTGAAGTAGCTCATCTTTTCCTGTAATCATGGCTTCTCCTTTCTTTAAGTTATGTCTGCCGGAGAGAATACTATCTCGTCCCTGAAGGATTTTACGAAGTAAATCGCCTTTTTAATGCTCGGATCGAGCACATCCAGCATACCTGCATCAAGCCCTGCGCCTCCTGCATATAAGAAGAAAGATGCCTCGATACTCTTTCTGAGGGCAAAAGGCATCCCAGAGGATACATTGGAGACCCACGCAATGGTTTTTATCGGAGGCTCTATCAGCTCCTTAAGCAGTTTGATACATTCTGTGGAGTTGGCAAGATGCTTCTGTCCTTCTCCTCCTCCAATATGGATAAGCGAGGGGTCTCCAAAAAGCCTCTCATTAGGGATGTCATGGGCATTTGCCATTTCGAGAAGCTCCTCGATTATCTGAAGCTTTCCCTCGAGGGATGTTGGCGGTGTGCTCCTCGATGCCCTGAGCACCAACGAGGCACCTGAGCTTGCCACAAGGGCAAGAAGCTCTTCTGGGTCCTCTGGCTCTGTATAAGAAATGAAGTTAATAAGCGGCGGTTGGGGGCAAAGAGGAACAACCCTCCTTAGGGCATGGACATTCCTCGAATCCAGAGATATAAGACTGCTAACCGTCTTGAGTGTAACTTCAACGAGCCACGGAAGTGTCTCTTCGTCTTCTGAGCCATCGAGAGAGCATTGAAGATTAATCATATCTGCATGGGAGAGCCTTTTTACAAGCTCTGAGATGGCATTTTCGTTTCTTGCCTTGAGGGCAGACATGAAAGCCCTGTTCCTTGTGTTCAGGTTATCGGCAATGACTATCATCTTGCCTCCGCATAAAAAAGGATTTATTTCACTAAGATTATATCATTAAATGTTGGAAATTGAGATGCCTAAAAGTAAGCATCTCTTTTCCCGTGGCAGATTTTTAGAAAAGTCTTTTGTTAAAATATTTATATGGACTGTGTAATAAATCTCAATAAGCCAAGGGGCATTACCTCGCAGGAGGCTGTAACAAGGGTTAAGAAAGCCCTTGGTGTTAAAAAGGCAGGGCATGCAGGCACATTGGACCCAATTGCAGAAGGAGTCCTTCTAATCTTGATTAACGAGGCAACCAAGATAGCCGAATTCCTCTTTGATATGGACAAGGAATACATTGCCACCTTAAAGTTAGGCGAGCGCACAGATACATTTGACTCCGATGGCAGGGTTATAGAGAAAAAAGAATGCCTCTCCATAAAAATGGATGACATTAGCCGGGTTATTGAAACTATGAAAGGCACACTCAAGCAGGTTCCACCCATGTATTCTGCCTTAAAACATAAAGGCAAGCCTCTTTACAGCCTCGCAAGGAAAGGTATAGAGATTGAAAGGTCCGAAAGGACAGTGAATATATACAGGCTTGACATCAAAAGATTTAATTCGCCATATCTGGAGCTTTCGATTGCCTGCTCAAAAGGCACATATATAAGAAGCCTTGCAGAGGGCATCGGAAATAGCCTCGGAGTCGGCGCCCACATTACTGAGCTTAAAAGAGTAAGAATTGGAGAATTCAAGGTCAGTGACTCTGTCAGCCTAAAAGAGATTGGTAATGAGGCTGTCTGCTTTACTTTGGATTCAGCCTTATCTCACCTCAGGGAAGTTGTTCTAAGTGAAAAGGACTTCTCCTATGCAAGAAACGGTAGACCCATAGCACTTAAAGAGCCACAACTACTGCCTGAAAAAAAGACTTTTTTAAGGCTTAAAAGCCCTGATGGCAAACTCTTTGCTGTAGGTGTTTTGCAAAGAGATGTGGAAGGCACGGTGCCCCTCATAAAGATACAAAAACAACTTCATCTTTCCAAATCTTAAACTAATATTTGAAGGTTTTCTTTGAAGGGTTGGATTTATTTAAAAAAAACACTTGACAAGTTTGCAAATTTTTGTTATTTATATCCTATGCCTTTTGGCGGAAAAGATTCAATAGGGTTAGACATAGGCTCCACTTATATTAAGGTAGTTCAGCTTAAGGAGAAGAAGAATGTCTATTATCTGGAGCTTTTTGATATGTTGCCGATTCCGCCTGACATCATAGTGGAAGGCGCTATAATAGACTCTCTGAGGCTTGTAGATGCCTTGAAGGACCTTATAAAGAAGGCACGCATAAAGCCAAAGAATTGCGTGCTTGGCATTGCAGGGCATGCATCGGTCATTATAAGGAGGATTTCCCTTCCTGAGATGTCAGAAGAGGAACTAAGCGAATCCATCAAGTTTGAGGCAGAGCAGTATATACCTTTTGATGTCGAGGATGTAAGCATGGACTTCCAGATACTTGGTCCAAAGGAAGAGGCTGGTCAGATGGATGTCATGCTTGTGGCTGTCAAAAAAGATATTGTCAATGAATATGTCTCTGTGGCAAAGGAGGCTGGGCTTAATCCAATTATTGTTGACATCAATGCCTTTGCCCTCGAAAACATGTATGAGGTCAACTACGAGGTAGTGCCAGGAAGAAATGTAGCACTTGTCAACATAGGAGCACACACCATAAACCTGAATGTCCTTAAAGGAGGATCTTCGGTTTTTACCAGAGACAGTGCAATGGGCAGTAACCTCCATACAGAGGCACTTCAGAAAGAGTTCAATGTCTCTTACGAGAACGCAGAGAGGCTTAAGAAAGGAGAGGCAGTGGAAGGGGTTTCTCCTGAGGCGGTCTCCTCTGTAATGACATCTGTGTCCGAGGAGATACTGGATGAGATAAGCCGCTCATTAGATTTCTTCAAAACCACAACATTCAATGAAGAGGTAAACGAGGTTGTCTTAAGCGGCGGGGGTGCACTCATAAAGGATTTCCCGATGCTTCTGGCTGAAAAGGTTGGCGTTGAGGTTATAACCGCAGAGCCCTTCAAAAACATACAGATTCCAAAGAAATTCGACATTTCTTATATAGAGGAAATATCTCCGATTGCAACGGTTGCCATGGGTCTTGCACTCAGGAGGTTGGACGACAGATGATAAAAATAAACCTACTTCCTTATAAAAAGAAAAAGAAAAAGCCCAAACCCCTGCCTGGCTTCTTAATAATGTGTATCCTCCTTTTAGCGGTCTCCGTAACAGCAGGGCTGATTTATGACCTTTATTTCCTTAAATCAAAGATAGCCTCCCTTGAGGGTCGCAAGGCTGAGAATGCAAAAAAGATTGTCCAGCTCGGAGAAAAGATTACGGAGGTTCAGGACTTTGAAAAGCTTAATAAGCAATTTACCGATAGGAAAAACATTATTGAGTCTTTAAGGAAGAACCAGAACCTTCCGGTCAGAATTTTAGATGAGATGAGCAACACCCTCACAGAAGGCATCTGGCTTACAGGCATGTCAATAGACAACCTGAACATAAACATCGATGGTGTCGGATTTACTAACCCGGAAATCGTTGCATTTGTGCAGAAACTGAAGTCCTCACCCCTTTTTACAGAGGTTTATCTACATGGCACTACAAAGTCTTCTGCCGAAGGTATAGAGGTCTTTACATTCAAGATAACACTACAGGCAAAGGGTTAAGATGGCTATAAAGATAGATATAAAAAACCTTCCGAAGACAGTCAAGATAATAATAGCAGTTCTTCCTGCTTTGATTTTCATTGGTGTTTATATATACTTTGCCATTCTTCCGAAGCACAAACAGATAAATGGACTCAAGCAGGAGATTTCCAAGCAGGAAAACAATATAACCGAGAGTCAGCGAAAAGCAGAAAAGCTCGATGAGCTAAAGGCTGAAAACCAGAGGCTCAAAGAGAGGCTTACCGAGCTCGGAAAACAGCTTCCAACTGAAAAAGAGATATCCCCACTCCTGACTCTGGTCTCTGACCTTGGAACAAAGTCGGGTCTGAACATAATATCATGGAAGCCCTCTCGGTGGACACCACATCCAAGCGGAATAGTCTTTGAAGTTCCTGTTTCAGTTGAGATTACAGGCTCTTACCATAAACTCGCATCTTTCTTTAGCAAGCTAACGCTTCTTGACAGGATTGTCAACATAATCAATATCAGGCTCGGAGGCCCAAGGGTTGTAGGCGAGGAAGCAATTCTCGGCGTGAGCTTTTCTGCAGTTACATTTACTAATGCGACTGAAGGAGGTGCTCCCAAATGAGAAGGTGGGTAGTGCTGATTGTATCTATTTCCCTTCTGTGCGTTACTGTTACTGTGGCAGAGGAGAGAAAACAGGAGGAAAGACAGACACAACAGCCTCTGGCGCAACAGGCTCAGGAGGAGCAGGAACTTAAAGTGGAAAAACAGCATTATATATATAATGCAGCTGGAAGGCGGGACCCATTCCTTTCCATAATAGTAGCGCAGAGGGATGCGGAAAAAAAGAAACAGGCTGATAAAAGGCTCCTGCCTCCTATGGAAAAGTTTGACCTTAGCCAGTTCACTCTTATTGCCATAGTATGGAACATAAAGGAAGTCTATGCAGTTGTTAAGCTTCCAGACGGAAAGTTTTATAATCTAAAAGAGGGCATGAATGTAGGCGTTAACGACGGCGTGATTATAAGCATTACTCCTGACACAGTGATTGTCAGAGAAAAGACGGTAGACTTTAGAGGGAAAGTAACACCAAAGGATAGAACATTAAAACTCCGATAAGGAGGAGGAAATATGAGAAAAAAAGCATACTTTATTATTTTATTAACCGCTCTGATAACTGGTCTCATGTCAGTTCAATCTGCCATAGCCGAGGAGACCCCTGTCCTTACATCCATCGATGTGAAGGACAATGTAGTAGAGCTGAAGGCAAGTTCTGCCTTTATCTATACAATGTATAAGCCTTCTGACCCATATCTGGTAGTCGTGGAATTGCCAGGTGTTGGTGCTGGAAACATAAGCAAGAGGATAACCTCCGATAAAAAGGGAATCTCGGAGATAAAGCTCTCAGAGATAGGTCCTCCTACATCTGCCCTGAAAGTAGAGATACTCCTTGAATCCCCTGCTGATTTAGTGCCGGTTTATCAGGGCAATTCCCTCATATTGACTGTAAAAGATGCCCCGATTTTGGCTAAAGAGCCTTATCCAGAAACCATGCCCTCTGATGTATCAGGCAAGGAAACAGTGGAAGTTCTTAGTGGCGAGCCTGCAACAGAGATTCAGACCGTAGGGTTTGAGTATGCCGAAAAGACATTGAGATTGGTTATCAAAGGCGATGGAAAAATGCAGCCAGCAGTGTATTCATTCGAGGATAAAATCGTACTGGACATCCCGAATGTTTCCATGAAGGCAACACTACCTGGGACCGTCGTGGCACCTATAAAGAGTCTCAGATATGGAATGCATAAAGACATGGTAAGGATTGTTGTTGACCTGAAAGAAAAGGCAGACTTCAATACACTATCAGAGCAAAACTCCATTGTCATAGCCTTCAGGGTCAAAGAGGCTCCGTTAGGCATGGCACCAGCAGAAGAAGAGATTTCTTTAGTAGAGAAAGAAAAGCTTCCAATAGAGCAAAGGATTCCTCCTAAGGAGACAAAGTATGAAGGGAAGCTCATAAACTTAGATTTTCAGAACGCAGACATAGTGCCTATATTCAGATTACTTGCCGATATGAACAACTATAACAGCATAATACACCCTGCTGTGTCAGGAACAGTAACGCTTAAGCTCATAAATGTTCCATGGGATCAGGCATTGGACATTATTTTAGAGCTTACCAACTTTGACAAGCAAATAGATGGTAATATCCTAAGTATTGCGCCTGGAGGGTTTTTTGCAAAGAGAAAAGATGAAGAAAGAAAACGATTGGAAGCCCAAATAAAGGAGGACCCACTTATAGAGGAGTCCGTACCGCTCAGCTATACAGGTACGGCTGAGATAAAAACGCTGATAGAAGAAAAAAAGCTTTTGAGCACAAGAGGCAGTATTTCTATACATCCAGGGGAAAACACCATTATGATAAGGGACACGGAGAAAAAAATTAATGATGTGAAGGAATTCATCGAAAAGGTAGATACCCCTGTGCCACAGGTTATGATTGAGGCAAAGATAGTAGAGGTAAGCTCAGACTACTCAAGGACTTTGGGCATAAGATGGTCAGGAACACATACACCTACAACTAAGGCTCTTCACGAGGTTGGCACTATGAATTTCTCTGTTAACACGCCTCTGACAGCTGTTACAGGTGAGGGTGGCGTTGCTCAGCTTTCTATTGGAACAGGCAATACAACAACGATAAGTATGTCTCTTGCGGCAGCAGAGGTTGTGGGGAAACTGAAAAAACTCGCAAATCCAAGGGTCCTTACTATGAACAAAAAGTCAGCATCGATTCAACAGGGTGTGCAGATTCCTGTTCAGACAACAACTGCCGAAGGCTCTACAACCGTGTTTGTTAATGCAAACCTGAGCCTTAATGTGACCCCAACTATTAAGGCAGACACTGTCCAGCTTGAAGTCAGTGTGAACAACGATACCCCTGTGAATGTTGGAGGTGCAACTGGAATCAATACCCAGTCTGTTAAGACAGAGGCAGTTGTTAGAGATGGCGAGACACTCGTTATAGGTGGCATTTACACAAACTCGGCTGATAAAGGCGAGGTAGGCGTTCCGTTCCTGAGCAAGATTCCCATCATAGGCTGGCTGTTTAAGACAAAGACAGAGAAATCTACCACAAAGGAGCTTTTGATATTTATAACTCCTACGATTATTAAGACAACTACTCTGATGCAGTAAAAGCCATGTCTTTAAATACACTGGCAAGTTCCATGAGCCTCTCATCCGAGAGGATTGCAGAAACCTCAAGAGGGTGTCTCTGCCGCCAGTTCGGGTATTCATCCACAGTGCCGGGCAGATTTTGCTGGTTCAGAACTCCGATTATATCGTCTAAGCTGACTGCCACTAACTTACAAGGTGTTTGAGCCAGAAATCTATAAACCGAAAGGCAAAGAGGAGAAGTCATCTCAGGAATGGATTCTGCATCTTGTGGAAATCCTTCTGGCAAAAAAAGGTTAACTTCCTCAAGAATCAGAGCCTTATCAGTCTTTCTTTCTTCTATATCCCTATCTCTAAGGCTACTATTGGGGTATAATCCGAGGACTCCTTTAACCTCAATGTCCCTGCCAATCCAGAAGCCATAAAGTGTTGGTAGGTCATGTGTAGTCACGCTTGTTAGTGCCACCTCAGGATAGGACCCAGGAGGAAGGAAATCCCTCGATGGCCATCTCCTTTCAAAATAAAACAACCTGTAGGAAAGCATCTTGAACCTTCTTAAAGCCTCTCGGGCTTCCTCTGTCACTGTCCCAAGGTCTTCTGCTATGATTACTGCTTTGTTCCTTACACTTTCAAGTGCAATGATTCTCAGAAGGTCCTCTGATGGGTATCTCAAATAGGCACCCTCTTTAGGGCTCATCCCCTCTGGCACAAGAAAGACCCTGAATAAGCCCAATGCGTGGTCAATCCTCAAGGCACCTCCGTGTCTTAGGTTTTCCCTGATAACCCTAAGGAAAGGCTCATAACCGGATTCCTTGAGCTTTTCGGGTATGAATGGGCAGACCCCCCAGTCCTGACCATTCGGGTTAAACGAATCGGGTGGAGCCCCAACACTTACTGCCTCTCCTAAGACTTCCCTGTATGCCCATGCATCGAATCCGCCTTTTGCAGAGCCAACTGCAAGGTCATTGTAAAGTCCAATCCGCATACCAAGCTCATTTGCCCTCTTTGAGACTGCCTCAAGCTGTTTGTCTATTTGCCACTGGATATACTGATAAAAGAGGATTTCTCTGCCATGATTTTTCTTAAACTTATGTGTCTCAGGACTCTCAGGGTCTCTTAAGGCTGGATGCCACTGCCTCATATCGTATATATTGCCCTTTTCTTTGCCTATTGCCATGAATACTGAAAATCTCTCCAAAGCCATCCCCTGTTCTTTGACATAGTTTTTGAATTCAAGCCCCCTTAATGTATCTGAAATATAATGATTATCGTAAAAATAAGAAAAACCTTCCCTTAGAGCCTTTTCTTTGAGCTTTGCCACTTCCCTGTAATCGATTAGGTCTGGTAGGTCAGGTAGGTCGGGCTTTACGGTTGAAGGAGATTCTTTGTAATCAGAAACCTCATCCATGCCAATGTAGATAAGATTCCTGTAAAGCCTGCTTATAGGATAATATGGACTTATACCAAAAGGAGGCTCATTCGGGATAGCATGAAGGGGATTGATGCCAATGAACCCGCCTCCTAATCTTACAGTTCCCTCGACAAAGTCCCTCAGGTCTATGAGGTCTCCTATACCCCAATTTCTTTTTGAGCGAAGTGAATAAAGATTAAGTGTAATTCCCCATGTTCTGCCTTCCGGGCTAAAGCATTCATCAGGGCTGATTATAAGCCTCATTACACCTTTAATCCCATTACATTGGACTGCCACATCATAATACCCAATTGCCAATTTATCCTTAAGCGGCAGTTTCACTCTGACATATCTTATGCCATTTATCACATTTATAGCAGTAGGGGAAATCCCCTCGAGGCTCATCTCATCCGTGTTTCCCTTTTCGTCTTTCAGGGAATAAGTAATCAGTAGAGCTTTTTCATCTGCCTCATCACACTTCAGATGGATTGCAATCGAAACCGGTTGGCAGGCAACCGATACGACCATCGAAGGCTCTATGAATCTGTTCCATGGTTTTAACCTTCTCTGAAGGAGTTCATCTTCAGAGACCTCAACATCTATTGCCTTAAGGAGTGCAGACTTTGTTTTAATGGATGTGACATGCTTATTTCCCCACATGTCAAAGTAATAAGGGACAATGCCATAAAGCTCCGAGAGCTCGTTTATGAGTTTATCTGGCGGTAGGTCATTCACACTTATTCGGGTCTTGTTTTTCTTCCGCCTCTGGGAAGTATGGCAATCCCTGAGGGCTCTATATGGCATCTGAATCTGTCTTTGGCAGGGTCAAAGCCAATGTCGTCGCCTTCTTCGATAATGTTTAGCTTATCTATAATCACCCGTTTGAGCTTGCAGTTTTTCTTAAGCACTACATTGTCCATTATAATGGAATCCTCAACGCTTGCTCCATCCATAATAATCACATTGCTTCTGATTATGGAGTTTTGGATTTTTGCCTTATGGATGGTAACACCATCTGCTATGAGGCTGTTTCGGATAGTGCCTTTCAGGATTTTTGTAGAAGTCCCAACATATCCTCCGGGGAATATGGGCCAGTGTATATTATTGAGCTCAAAAGCAGGTGCTGGTCCCAGCATGTCCATATGAGCCTTGAAGAATGCCTCTATGGTTCCAATGTCGCGCCAGTATCCGACCTCTTCATAGGGCTTTGTGCCCGGGATTTGGTTTGTTGCAAAATCATATGCAAAGAGTTTCTCTGTATGGACAAGCTCAGGCAGGATATGAGTGCCAAAGTCATGCTGTTTTTTTCTCTGCGAGGTTGCAAGTGCATGAAGGAGCACATCCCTGCTAAATATATAATTGCCCATTGACACATATGCTCGTGTTGGGTCAGAGGGCATGGGTGTAGGCTTTTTGGGTTTTTCCTGAAACTCGGTAATCCTTCCGTCAGGCAGGGAGGCAATAACTCCAAATGCCGATGCCTCCCTTAAGGGCACAGGTCTTGCCGCAACCGTGACATCTGCGTCATGTTCAACATGGAAATCTATCATCTGGCGAATGTCCATTCTGTATATGTGGTCTGCGCCAAACACTAAGACAAGCTCGGGATTATGCTGTCTTATGAGATTTATGTTTTGAAATATAGCATCGGCAGTGCCCTGAAACCACTCAGGACCCATCCGCATCTGGGGAGGCACTACTGCTACGAAATGATTCCTGATAACAGGCGACAACACCCAGTTCTGTCTAATGTGCTCTATAAGGGACTGGGATTTATACTGCACTAAGAGATATATGGAGTATATATGGGAGTTCACAAGGTTGCTTAGGACAAAGTCCACAATCCTGTATCTTCCTCCAAAAGGCACAGAGGGCTTTGAGCGCATTGCAGTAAGAGGGAAAAGCCTCTCGCCCTTTCCACCTGCAAGAACAAATGAAAGAATCTTTGGGTGTGCCATATCGCCTCAAAAATTATAGGCTTTTAAGGTATCTTAGGTCAACCCAAAAGTTGTTTTGGGGACATGGGAGGGGATTAAATTGAAATGAGTTGCTTACTTACCCCAGTTGCCAGTAACAAGCTGGATAAGCGAATCTGCTGGAACGAGGCTGACAATTACAGAGCCATCTGGAAGGATTATAGCAGGTGTGCCTGTAATGCCGAATTCCTTTGCAAGATTGATATTGTTGTCAACTTCTTCGGATTTACATGTGGCTTTTGGAAGAGGTTTCCCCTCGAATGCATTTTCAAGTGCCTTCAGGGACTTCTCGCACACGATGGACTTTGCCTTCTCATAAGCAGTGGGATGCATTGGAAGTGGATAGAGCTTTATAAAAAACACTATATCCTTTGTTTTTGCCAGAACCTTCTTCATCTCCAGATGAAGTTCCCTGCAGGCAGGTCATTCAGGGTCCGAAAAGACTATCACCTTATATCCGGCAGATGTCTCTCCCATCTGAAGTGCCTCATCGAGTGGAATCGTTGACACATCCACCTTCATGAGTTCCTGTCGTCTTTGGGATGTAATATCTACCTTTTCCTTTACATCTATTATGATGCCCTGTATGATTTTTCCTTTTGAGAAATCAATATATAGAATATCTTTTGGTCCCTGCCCAAGTTTAATATCCACTTCCCAGAGACCCCGTACAGGGCTTAATCGAACATCTATAACCTCTGAGATTACGCCCGGGGCAATGGCATTGAGGATTCCGAATGCCTCCTTTTTTGTAAGTGTATGACACTTCTGGCAGTCAGGCTCGCATGCACCTGCAATCTCTCCGAAGCCAAATGTATTACTGCGGAATAAAATAAGGACTCCAAGAAGGAGTAAAACAGATAAAAGCACTACAAACCGTTTCATGCCGAAATTATAACATAAACTTTGCTTTAGATGTTAAAAAATTCGTAAGGCAACATCCTATGAAATATTCTATGATAAAATACCCTATGCCTATCTATGTCCTTAAAAGGCTCCTTCTGATGGTACCACTTATATTTGGCATTACGCTCATCACATTCGCAGTCATACATCTTGCCCCTGGGGGGCCCGTTGAGGTTCAAACAGAGATGTCTCTTAAGGCATCTGCTCAGGCAAGGGAAAATCTAAAAAGACTCTATGGGCTCGATAAACCACTTCATGTTCAGTACCTCGATTGGCTTAAAAGATTCGTGAGATTAGATTTTGGCAAGTCATTCGTTGACGGAAGATTGGTAAGCACCAAGATTATAGAAAGGATACCCATAACCTTAATCATAAACCTTCTTTCCCTTTTGCTGATTTTAGTTATTGCGATTCCAATTGGTGTTATCTCTGCGACAAGGCAGTATTCTTTGTTTGACAAGGCATCGACAGTGTTTGTCTTTATCGGGTATTCGACTCCTACATTTTGGCTTGCACTTCTCCTGATGCTTTTATTTGGGGTTTATTTAGGGGTGCTTCCAATATCAGGTATTCAAAGCATAGATGTATCAGGCATGGGGACATTCGAAAGACTTCTTGACTGGGTCAAGCACCTCATACTTCCAGTCGGGGTCTCTGCATTTGGGGGCATAGCAGGCATCTCGAGGTATTCGAGGTCAAGCATGCTTGAGGTAATAAGGCAGGACTATATAAGGACTGCGAGGGCAAAGGGTCTTTCTGAGTCAAAGGTCATACTAAGGCATGCCTTAAGAAATGCCCTCCTACCCATAGTGACAATCTTAGGACTTTCGGTGCCAGGGCTCATAGGTGGAGGCGTTATCTTTGAGACAATCTTTGCAATTCCAGGAATGGGACAGCTATTTTATGCATCCACCATGTCGAGGGACTACCCAACTATAATGGGCATACTGGTCATAGGAGCAGTCCTTACGCTGGTTGGAAACCTCATAGCAGACATATCATATGCACTCGTTGACCCGAGGATAAGGGTAAGAAAATGAGGCTTTCGCTTGTCATAGGAAAGAGATTTCTAAGGAATAGACTTGCCGTTTCGGGTGCAATTGCTGTTTTCATATTGGTAATCTGTTCTGTTTTTGCTCCTCTAATAGCTCCGTATGAGCCTACTGCCATAGACATTGAAAATGTTCTTTCCTCGCCGAGCATAAGGCACCCCCTTGGAACCGATGAGCTTGGAAGGGATGTGTTTTCCCGAATGCTCTGGGGAGGAAGGGTGTCCCTTAAGGTGGGATTTGTTGCAGTTGGCATAGCAATATCCATTGGAGTGCTGATTGGCTCCATATCGGGTTTTTATGGTGGGAAGGTGGACACTGTGCTCATGAGATTCGTTGACATAATGCTTGCATTTCCAACATTCTTCCTTATCCTTGCAGTTATAGCAATCCTTGAGCCGAGCATATTCACGATAATGGCAGTTATAGGTATAACAAGCTGGATGGATGTCTCAAGACTTGTAAGGGCAGAGTTCCTTACGCTCAAAGAGAGGGACTTTGTGCTTTCTGCAAAGGCATTAGGCGCAGGCAACCTGAGGGTTATGTTCAAGCACATACTTCCAAATGCCCTTTCGCCTGTTTTTGTATCCGCAACATTTGGCATAGCAGGTGCAATCCTCGTTGAATCAGGGCTTTCCTTCCTTGGCCTTGGGGTTCAGCCACCTAACCCAAGCTGGGGGAATATCTTGACCGCAGGCAAAGACAACATAGAGGTTGCATGGTGGCTTTCCCTTTATCCTGGGCTTGCAATACTCATAACTGTTTTAAGCTATAACCTTGTTGGTGAGGGTCTGAGGGATGCCCTTGACCCAAGGCTTTGGGATATGGAGTAGTTAATCAATTAGTTAAAAAAATCCCTCATTGTCAACACAGAATAAACAGGGTAGCCCATCTTCTCTATATTCTCTTTTCCATTCTGTTCACACCTGTCAAGCAAGACAATGACACAGAGGATATTTAAGCCTTCGGCATTTGCAACCTCAATTGCCTTTATAGTGGACTTGCCTGTTGTAAGCACATCGTCTATGATGACTACATCATCGCCTTTTTTGACATTTCCCTCTATCTGCTTCATCGTGCCATGGGTCTTTGGCTCTTTTCTTATAGTAAATGCCTCAATTGGTGTGCCTCTTAGATATGAGCAGTATGCAACTGATGTTGCCACAGGGTCTGCACCCATTGTAAGTCCTCCGATTGCCTTTGGTTTTAATCCTAATTCTTTGAGTTTATCGCAGATGAGGTTTCCTATGAGGTATTGACCTTCAGGTGAAAGAGTAGTTCTTCTAAGGTCAAAGTAGAAGTTACTCATCTGACCAGAGGAGAGCTTAAAGACAGGCTTATCGCTCTTTAAGAAAGAGTGGGTTTTTATGTATTCTATGAGTCTTTCCTTAAACTCCATGAAGGATTTTAGCTTAGATATGTTTGATTTTTCAAATCCCTATGGTTTAATTTAAATAATGGCACGGGCAATTGCACTTTTATCAGGTGGGCTTGATAGCACACTTTCTGTCGTCATTATGACAAGACAGGGCATAGAGGTTACAGCCATAACATTTCTCACGCATTTTGGTTGTGACATTACCGATAGCTCCTCATGCTCAGGAGATTCATCCCACAATGCAAAAAAATTTGGTTTTGAGCTTAAGCTCTGCCATCTTTCCGAGAAGTTCATAGAGATAGTGAAAAACCCCAGATACGGTCATGGAAGGAACATGAATCCATGCATCGACTGTAGGGTGCTAATGCTCAAGGAGGCTAAAGAGCTGATGCGGATTACAGGTGCCGATTTTATAATAACTGGAGAGGTGATAGGACAAAGGCCAATGAGTCAGAGGCGTGAGACATTTCCTTTTATAGATAAAGAAGCCCATGTCGAGGGATATGTCTTAAGACCACTTAGCGGAAGACTCCTTAAGCCCACTATACCTGAGATAAATGGTCTTGTTAGCAGGGATAAGCTATATGCCATATCGGGCCGCTCAAGAAAGCCCCAAATAGCACTGGCAAAAGAGCTGTGCCTTACTGACTATCCAGCACCTGCAGGCGGATGCCTTCTTACAGAGCCTAATTATTCTCATCGGCTCAGGGAACTTCTATGGCACGCACCTGAGCCATCTTTGAATGACCTTTATCTTTTAAGGCTCGGAAGGCATTTCAGGCTTCCAAGCGGACACAAAGCAATAGTGGGAAGAAACGAAAATGAAAATAAAAGGCTTGAAAGGCTCGCAGGCAGTAGAGATTATCTTATGAAAGTAGAAGATTTTGGAAGCCCAATTACATTACTTGAGGGATTAGGAGATGACAATGACATCCTCATTTCTGCCTCTATATGCTCAAGATACTCTGATGCAAAGCATATAAGAGATGTGAGGGTCAGGGTCATACATGGCAAAGAGGTCTTTTACCTTACTGTTAACCCAGCAGATGATGACCTGATTGAATCCCTGAGAATCGGTAAGAGGCAGTGGGTGCATGCTAAAGTTTAATAATCTCTGCGCACATGCTTTTTAGATTAAGAAGGGCAAGTGTGGATTTTCCCTTATGAAGCTTTGCTACTTTACCGGGATTTATGATAAGTGTGTTTTTTAAATTTCTTATATCAGGCGTATGGGTATGTCCATAGATTACAATATCGAACTCTGAGCTTTGAGCCAATGCCTCTACAAGCTCGGGCTCATGCACCATGACGATTTTCTTATTCGAGATGCTTAGCATATGAGGCTGGTTATAGATATTCCCTTCTGATTTTTCTTTTAGAAGAAGCCTGTCTCCATCGTTGTTGCCAAATATGCCTGTTAGTTTTGCTTTAAGGTCTCTTAGGATTTCAAATGTAAAAGGAGAGACGAGGTCCCCTGCATGGAGCACATGTGAGACACCTTCTTTATTTAAGACGAGGACTGCCTTTTCTATGGCAGACATGTCGTCATGGGTGTCAGAGATGATTCCAATCAGCATAATACCTTCTCCACAGAGGGATTATACCATTAAATACTACTGATAGTATCAGACTGTATTAGGAAATATAAAATCTTGACAATGAAGTGGAAATGCATATAAAATGGGTGAAATAATATTTTCTAAGGAGGTCTGTAATGATTAAAAGGATTGTTGTCGTAGCTATATTATTGCTTGCCCTATTTCAGGGCAAAGCATTTTCAGCGGATACATCAGGAGAGGTAGTGTTTAGAGATGCGATTTATGGTGCAGGTATTGGTGCAATACTTGGAGGTGCAATCTATCTTGCGGATGACGACCACTTTGGCTCAAAGATTGGTATCGGCATTGCAGTTGGAACGATAGGCGGTCTGATATATGGGGTCTCAGAGACAAGGGGAGTCGTAGAGATAAGAAAAGAAAAAGGCAGTATAAAGCTCAATCCACCTATTATCTCTGTTCAGAAAAAAGATGGGGATTTATTCTATTCGACGAATATCCTGAAGATTAGCTTTTAGGGGGAGAACTCCTTTAGCTTAAGCTCTTTTCTTTTGATTTTTCCGCTTACTGTTTTTGGGAGCTCTTTGACGAAGGCGATTTTTCTTGGATACTTATAGGGTGCGGTGTGATTTTTTACAAAATCCTGTAGCTCCTTTACGAGATACTCCGAAGGCTCATAACCTTTTGTCAGCACAATAAATGCCTTAACCACCTCGCCCCTTAGTGGGTCAGGACTTGCTGTGATAGCAGACTCCTCTACAGCAGGATGCTCTATGAGCACGCTTTCTATTTCAAAGGGCCCGATTCTATAGCCTGATGTAAGGATTACATCATCGGCCCTTCCAATGAACCAGAAAAACCCATCCTCATCCTTATAAGCCCTGTCTCCTGTTATATAGAAGTCTCCCTTAATTGTCTCCCCTGTTGCCTTGGGGTTTCCGAGATATTCCCTGAAAAGCCCAACCGGCCTAACAGGCTTGACCCTGATGGCAATGTCTCCTTCTGCGCCTGTCGTAACAGGCAGTCCTGTTTCATCGACGACATCCACATCGAAGCCGGGTGTTGGCACTCCCATCGAGCCAGCTCTCCAAAGGCATCTGAGATTAGCAAGTACATTGACCGTCTCTGTCTGCCCATATCCATCGTAGATGTATAAGCCTGTTTTTTCCCTCCAGAGCTCAATCACCTCTTTGTTAAGAGGCTCGCCTGCTCCTACACAATGCCGGAGTCCTTTAAGCTCTATCTTACCCTGCCACTCCTTGACCATCATCCTGTATGCAGTTGGAGGGCCGCAGAATGTCGTAACCGAATATTTCTCAAGCACCTCTATGGTTGCCTGTGGGTCGAATCTTCCATATCTAAAAAAAGAAAAAACACATGCACCCATATGCCATGGACCAAAGAGGCTACTCCATGCGGCCTTTGCCCAGCCAGTGTCTGAGAGATTGAAATGCAGGTCATCTGCCTTGAGGTCAAGCCAGAACCTGCCTGTTATACGATGAGCAAATGGATAGGATGCCTGTGTGTGCAAAACCATCTTTGGAAGCCCTGTTGTGCCTGATGTGAAAAAAATGAGGGCAGGTGAATCCGAAGACGCTCTTTCCCCGACAAAAGGGCTTTCAGACGCCCTCTCTCTCACATACTCATCGGTAGTTATAAGAATCGGAGGATGCTCTATGTTCTCGGATGCCTCCTTGAACTTCTGAATGTTTTCCTCATCCGTAATGACTGCCTTTATGTCAACTGCCTTTAGCCTGTAAAGGATGTCCTTTGCCGTTAGAAGCGTTGTGGCAGGTATCGGTATTGCATTTATCCTCATAAGAGAAAGCATTACCTCCCACCAGGCAGATGCCTGTCAAAGACATCGAGAGGAAACGAGAAAGTGTCAGGCACAGAAAGGGAGAAAGCCTGTCTTAGTTTTTTATATTCCTCAATTCCTGTCATTGATAGATAATATCACACAGTATCAAAATAAGGGCATTTAGGTTATTATATATGATATAGATTTTAAGGAGGAAGAAATGCTGACAATCACTGAAGGTGCAGTAAAGAAATTTAAGGAGTTTATAAAGGAAATCGGCACAGCCCAAGGGGGCATAAGGATATTCCTTATGCAAGGTGGATGAAGCCCGTCTCTGGCTATGGACATAGCCAATAACTCGATGGAAGGAGATACGACCTTAGAGAAAGACGGTCTCAAGGTATTCCTCGAGCAAAATGCAAACCGCATGCTTTCAGAGGCAACAATAGATTTTTCTGACGAGCAGGGTTTTCTTATAAGCGGAACTCAGAGCGGAACTCAGAGGGACTCATGCGGTGAGTCGTGTTGCAGGTGATGTTTCTCGACATTATCATCTTGGCAGGCTTAGTGCATTTTATTTTTTTAGAGGAAGTCTATCATTCTGTTTCTTTCAGGATGTCAAGCAGGCTTTTCAGTGCAAACAACTTGCCTCTTTTCCTGCCTGAGATTTCAGTAATTATGCCTTTTTTCTCAAACCTTGTGAGAAGATTATAAATAGTTTGATTGCTTACATCTGCAAGTCTTTTTCTTATGGTAGGGAAGGAAACTATTGGCGAGTAAAACAATATGTCAAGTAGTTTAATAGCATGTACTGAAGTAGTAGAGACCTCTGCTTTAAATCGCTCATATAAATCGTACATGTCATAGATTGTTGTCTGTGTCTTAAGAGCCTGACTTGAAAGGGCATTCAGAAAAATCCTTAACCATAAATGCCAGTCCCCTGATTCGTTTACTCTGTTTAAGGCGTCGTAATAAAGTTTCCTGTGTTTGCCTTATGGGTATTCTTATTCTAAGAATAAGCAAAAAATAGAATAAGTCAGGGCTTTATTCTAATTGGTTAGAATATAATCAAGTTTAGGGTGCAGGGCTTCAGCTTACATTAAAAATGAGATTTTGCAGGCATGATGAAAAATCAGGAAGTAGCAAGCAGAGGCATATTTGATTTCTTCATGTTACACTACTGATATGAAAAAAGTCATGTTTCTCTGCACAGGGAATTCCTGTAGGTCTCAGATGGCAGAAGGACTTTTAAGGCACATTGGCAAAGGCTCCTTTGAAGTCCATAGCGCTGGGCTTTTCCCTGCAGGGCTTCATCAAAGGGCAGTTTTTGTCATGAAGGAAATAGGCATTGACATCTCAGAACAGAAATCAAAAGAGATAAATGAAACCCTCCTAAGAAAGATGGATATTGTCATAACCCTCTGTGGAAATGCAGAGGCATACTGCCCTCAAACACCACACGGAATAAGAAGGCTTCACTGGCCCATAGATGACCCGGTTGGAACAGTAGGCGATGAAGAAAAAAAGATGCAGGAATTTAGAAAATGTAGGGATGAGATAAAGGGGAGGATTGAAGAATTCTTAAAAACAGGCAAATAGCCCTCCCTTGTCACCTATACAGTCTCAAAAACTCCTCTACACTTATTCCTGCCTTTGCTATCTGGTCTCTTAAAAGACCCTGCTTTATCGGCTTGCCCTTATGCACAGGGATTGAGAGGATATATGGGATTCCCTCTTTTGTGAGCTTTACGTTATGAATGCCAGTCATCTTCATCTTGCCCTCTATTCTTTTCACATTTTTAGTTTAGAGCAAAGGGAAGATGATTGATATACCCGTATTAAGTGATGTTTTATATGGGAATGGTTATCTGTTTCTTAAAGTTTTTTTATTATTTCAAGAGCTTTATCGTATGATCTTTTGACAGCTTTATAGATTTTATTTACTTCTGGATTATATGTGGGGTTTTCGTCAATTCCTGAAAGTCTCTTTGCTATTTCTACGAAGCTTAGTCTTTCTTTATGGCGCATCTTATAAATTTCCCAAGGGGGATATGTATATCTTTTGTTTCGTGTTTTTTCTCGCTTGACATGCTTTATATAATAATCTATTGTTTCATTAACACCGGCTAAAATAGATTGTTTCTTTTTGGACAGGTCTATTTGAAGCATTAAATATTTGCCATCAAACAGACAGGGACTAAAATCAAATCCTATAAGTTTGCCATTTTTATCTCTTAATTCTCTGTACTTATTTGCCTTAATTACTGTTACTATGGGTGGGTCGTGGAAAAATTCCTTAATGCCCTGCACGTCTAACCATTTAAGCTCTGATTCATCACAGATGGGTGTAGAGATTCTATACTTCTTGCATATTTCATTTTCTTTTTTCCAATACTGTTCCTCATCTTTAGGATTATCGGTTTTAAGGGCAATTCCAGCCAAATCGTCAAGCTCGCTGCAGTCTTTCTGGTATTCTGGCATTATAATCAATACTTGTATCATATCGTAGATTTCTTGAATTCTTGGGTCTTTCTTCGCTTTGGTTAGTTGCTTTAATGATTCAGTTCTTTGTCTATCCATAAGATCTTTTAGTTCATTAGTTAGCCTTTCCGCTTTTTCTCTCTTGGTTTCTACTTTCTTTTTCACTTTCTATTTACCTCTCTACACTCAAATGTCAAATATCTTTACATTCAGAGATACGCTGTTAGAAACTCTTGCTTTTGAGAGCTACTCTCTCCCCTGCTTATTTTTTCTTTCCGATACCCTTTAGTGCATAAAAGATGAGAAATGTTGAACCTATGACAGTAATTGAACGCATTGCAATCGTCCCGATGTCTCTCTGTGGAGCAAACCCTTCAACAAGAGTCCCCTTAAAGGTTTTGGGGTTATACTTTATTTTGTTTCCTTCCACAGAAATGAATTGTGGAGTTGTCCAGAGAACTACAGCTAAAGCAATAGCCCCTAATACAAGAACAATCCTTTGAAAAATATTCATGCCACTGCCCCCTTCGAATGTCACTTTTTTTGAACAGGTTGCTTAAACTTTCAATTTCTCGCCCTGTGAAGTCGCATCTGTTGCACTTCGAGGTTGAATGTAGGTATGCTTCCACTTCATAGTTGCAAATAATATCTTCTTGCTTGACTTAAAGCCTAATCCCTTCTCACCTATACAGTCTCAAAAACTCCTCTACACTTATTCCTGCCTTTGCTATCTGGTCTCTTAAAAGACCCTGCTTTATCGGCTTGCCCTTATGCACAGGGATTGAGAGGATATATGGGATTCCCTCTTTTGTGAGCTTTACAAGAGTGACGAACACTCTACCCAGTACCCGCCATCCTCTGTATCAGGGTGAAGGACAACTGGGTATCTCCTGCCTCTCACCACGACCATATATTTCCTCTCTTTTTGCAAAGCTACTACTTCCCCTTTAATGTACTCCATAATTTCACCGAGTGCGATGGAAAAGACAATTTGCCCGCTCCTAAGGACATCAATAATCTGTCTCTTATCACTTGTAATCACAAAGATGGTTTCCCCGTCTGTTAAAAACCTGAGTTCTGAAAGTGGCTTTTTCACCTCAGGCATATTCTTCTTAAGATAGGTAACAGCCTTTCTTATCTTCTGAAGGCTCAGTCCTTTATCCAGTAAAGTCTTGGCAACCCTCATCTGAATCAGGTCATTAAAAGAGTAAAGCCGTACAGAGCCATAGCCTGAGGCTTCTTTTACAGATGGGTTGATAAAATCCGTCCTGTCCCAGTAGTCAATCTGCCTTATGCTTAAGTTTGTAATCTTTGATACGGTTTTTGTATTGAAGTTCATATCTCACCTCGTTTTAAAATTAAATACATCGCTGTATTTAACTTACAAGACAATGTAGTCAAAGTCAAGAGGAAAGATGCCGACTGTCAAGCCCCGTAATATTTTTCCTCATCCTCATATAAAGGTCATAGTATCTTTCACCAATAACCACTGTCACCACTGTCAGCCCCACACCTGCTATGACATCCACAACATAATGATACCTCATATAAACAGTTGAAAACAAAAGGAGCGCTGTTATAGGCATTAGCACATAAAACAACCCTCTTACATATCTCCTTGAAAGGAAAACTACAAGAAGCGCAACTGCTGTGTGTCCGCTTGGAAATGCATCCCTTTTAATACCCTCAAGCCTGTTAAGGAGTTCCTGAATCGGTGTTGCGAGAAATAAACCTGAAAGTGGCACTTCATGCTTTATTGTAAACCTTGGCCCAAGCGCAGGCATGAGTATATAGCCTACATATGAAAGGAAAAAGCAAAATATGATAAGAAATAGAAACCTCTGAAACTCATCTTCCATGCCCTTAATCTTTAGTGCGATGCCAAGCGAAAGGGGTATAAAATAATATGTAGAGTATGAGACCTGAAGGAGCTCTGTAAGCAGGGGGTGTGTTATACTTTCAAGCATCAAAGTAGGATGCCCTCCAAAAAGAAGGTAATCTAATCTTATAAGAATCGGGTCTATGTCAACAGGGTTTACATAATGCACCAGCCCTCCTAAGCTGTCAAATACAGTTATGACGACAATAAGAGGAAATATAATGTCATGGACGAGGTTTGGCACCTTGTCCTTTAATAAGATAAGGAGCACCTGAAAGGCAATAAGACAGAGATAGATGCTTAATAGTAGGGAAATATCAGGGATTTTCTTTCTATATAAGGTGCTGATACAAAGGAGTGCAAGAAGAAAAATTAGTATAAGGAGCTCGACCAGCCTTAGCCTTTTCATTAAAGCTTGTTAATCGCCTTTCTTTGAGCCTTTAGCTTTTTTGAAAGCATCAGGGGGTTGCCTTTATATCGCCTCTCCGTATTTTCATTAGATGTTTTTTCAGTTTCACCCTCGATAATTCGAAGAAACTCTTCTGAGTCGACAGGGACCGAGTCATGAGACCATGCATATGACTGTATATCCCTGTCTGAGCTGATGACTATGTAGTGCCTTTTGTCCTCAAGAAGCCTTTTTATTACAATATCTGCCTTTTCGCCAAGCCTTGAGTAAACAACCCTTATGCCCGAATCGATGTAAAGGGTCTCTGTGTGACTTCCTCTTTTCCATCCGTCAAAGACAACCGTTATATCATGTGCCTTTTGCTTTTTGTAAACAGAAAGTTTTCCTATGAGTTTTTGCCTCTGAGCCTCCATGTCTTTATGAAGGACACCTATGAGGTTATAGCCATCTATTATAACAGAGGAGATACCTGAGCCTCCTACGATTTATTGCCTATCTCTAATTGATTTACCATATCGACGAGCATCTCCGAAGTAGTTTTTTTATAACGGTCTTCGATGCCAAGAGATGCCCTTAGCTCTTTTTCAAGCTCTGCCAATGCCCTGTAATGAGGTGTCCTGTCTATTCTTACATCTAAGCCCTTCATCTGACTTTGAAACCTGCTACAGCCACCTCCCTCGATAAGCATACCATCAGGCCTTCTGAATACATATGGCATGCCATGAAGCCTGCATATCATGGGCCTTGATTCATAAAGGGAGCATAAGCCGTCAAAATTGGCAGGGCACATGAGATTAGATGTCGTGCCTGTGTCTGAGTCTTTATGATACGAATCTAAGACTGCATTTGCCCTACTCAGTATCTTTTCCCTCAGCGCAGGGTCTTCTTTTTTAATGGCATCGAGGAGGCCATAGTATTCTGTCAAGGTGTGATGATGAAATCTCTGGGCACAGCAGTTTGAAATGCAGTCTTTGCAAGAAAACCCATAATGGGATGCCACTTGCTCGTATGCCCTGTCCATAGTCTCATAGATTTCCCTAAGCCTTTTAAGAAACCTTTCTATTGTAAATTACCTCCTTTGTCCTGTCTAAATATTATAGGTTCTTAGATATTAGAAGGTCAATAAGACTTGGAAATGTATCAGGTGAAGGATTTCAGGTGAAGGATTTCAGGTGAAGGATTTCAGGTGAAGGATTTCAGGTGAAGGATTTCAAGTGAAGGATTTCAAGTGAAGGATTTCATATGGACTGCTTCATAAGCCCTGTAATAAGATTGCTTCTGAAAGGAGGACTTATGAAAAAATCATTTGACAGATGGGCAGTTGAGCAGATTAAAGAGAGGGTTAGATGTAGGGTCGAGAGGTCTATGACATGCCTTCCTTTAAAAGGAGACCCGATTTGCAGTGCATGCTATGAGGCAGATAAGGAAGATGCTACCTCGGAAAGGAGCAGGGCAGAGAAAAAACGATGAGCTTGGTCTGAATATCCCATAGAAAGGATTTTAACATGGCAGTGGTGAAAATCAATATAGGTGCAGAGGATAATGCAACTCCAATAATAAGTTTTTATTTCCTGTGGGCAGATATAAGGCGCCATATAAGGACGAGTCCGAAGTACATGAGCATATATCCTACTGCCCTACTGATTCCTCTGGAAAGAGGCCACACTATGTCAATCCCTAAAATAACTAATATGGTGATAACAGCAATAATTTCCCTGTCAAATTCTTTAACGAATGCTTTAAAAAGTGCCTTGAAATATTTTTCATCGTATTCCATAGGAGGATTTTAACATGGCAGAGGTAAACTTAGCAATAACCGCAAAGGACAATGCAACCAGCAAGCTCAGTGCTATAGAAAGGAGCATAGATAGTTTAGGCAAAGCATTCAATCACTTAAAAGAATCAAGTAGTGCTTCTAAGTATGTAGAAGCCTCAGTATTTGGTAACCCGAAATTCTTGGACTACATATTAAAACTTGCTCCAGCTGCTATCTCGATAATAGACCGTCTTCTGGAAAGGTTCAAGGATAATAAAGTTGAGGAAACTATTAAATCTATAGAGCCTGCTGTTTCAAAAATCAAAGATTTTAAGTCACCAGTGGAAGAACTGTCAGGTGCAATGAAGACGCTCATAGACCATCTTAAACCTGTTAAGGAGCATTTTGAAAGCATTAACAGGCTTATAGCAGAAATCAAAAAGCAAGAGAATGCTATGGCTATATTTAAAGATTTTCAAAAAGCCATAGAAGCCACCGGAGCCTATGTGGATTTCTCTGAGCTTGAAGGTGTAATCTTCAAACTCAAAGAGGAACTCTCCTACAGAACTGGATATGACCCAACTGCATTTGACAGCCTCGACGCCTCTGAAGCAATAAAGAAAATAAAGGAGCTTCATGAAAAGATTAAAGAGCCGATTTCTTTAAACCTTGACCCTGAGAATTTCTTTCACAACCTTCAGTCTGCATGGGATACTTTCAGGAATGTGCGAGAACGAATTATAACACCAATAGCATTAAGCCTCGATATGGTTATTAAATACATGACACTGGCATCTCCTATAAAGCCATTCTCAGAGGGCATTGAATATATAAGGTCAAAGATGGAGTCTCTGCCAATTGAAAGCACACATATCATAAGACATGATGTAAAGGCAGACAATGCAGTTAATCAGGGGCTAACTGTAAACTACAACCCCCAAATAACAATCAATACCCTCTCAAGCAATATAAGAGAGCTTGAAAGGGTTCTATCTGAAAGGCTTTCTTATGAAAGAGGAGAGCTATCGAGGACGCTTAAAAAGGTAGTTTCATGAATGACTGGCTCAAGGAAATCTCAATCAATGACCTGCCTGAGATATATCAGGAGGTTGCAAGGATTGTTGGTCTTGAAAACGCTGTGAGGCTTTCGGAAATCTTTAAGGGACAGGTTGTTTATTTCCCGATGCTTGAAAGCCTAATAAGGGCAAAGCGGGATGAGGCTATAAAGAGGGAGTTTAATGGCAAAAATTATAGGGAGCTTGCAAGGAAATATGGGATTTCGGGAAAACAATTAATAAGAATACTGACCGGAAAAGGCAGGTAGCAATCACATTTTCAGGGACATGTTTTTAAGACACATGTCTAAGACATGTGTTAGAAGACTTCCCCAAGTCCCATCTTTTAAACTCACCTCATGAAGGACGCAAGTATGGATGCCTTGGCAAAGCAGAAGTGTATTATCACACTGGAGGGGGTATGCCAACCAGTTAATTTTATGGGTGGCACGATTTTTGACTTGACAAAAGCACTTTGCAGTATGGTATAACAATGGCACTTGACACAGTGCTCGAACTATCGTAACTTATATTTAAAAGGGGATATTTATGAATGCTTCTTCTCTTGAGAAAGAGTTTAGATTTTATCTTGATAATCAGGCCGAGCTTGTAAAAAAATACAACGGCAAATTTGTTGTTATCAAGGATGCTCAGGTAATTGGGGCTTACGATTCTGAGGTTGAGGCTGTAGAAAAAACCTCAAAGACACATGCATTAGGGACCTTCCTTGTTCAAAAATGTGAACCGGGTACTGAGAGTTATACTCAGACTTATCATTCACGGGTAGTATTTGTTTAAATAATGCCCTTAAACCCATCTCCTCCGCCTCATAGCAGCTTTACTCAACACTATAAGAGAAGAACAAACATGCTTGTAACTCAAATTTTTATTTCACGCCCTTTTTTAGATAGCACACCCAAGACAGAAGTTGATGAAATAATAACCTGTAAAAAAGAATATATGGGGATTTGGGATACCGGCGCGACCAATTCTGTCATTTCACAAAAGGTCATCGATGAATGTGGGTTAAAACCAACTGGGATGACGCAAGTTCGTCATGCAGGTAGCGATACTCCGATTGATGTTGAGACCTATCTTGTAAGTATATTCCTTCCGAATAAGGTTATCATCACCGCTATAAGAGCGACTAAGGGTTATGCAGGGGAGTTTGACATCTTAATCGGTATGGATGTCATCAATCAGGGAGACTTCGCGATAACTCATCATACTGGGAACACAACATTTTCATTTAGACTCCCATCAAAAGAAAAGATAGATTTCGTTAAGCAGAGGCCCGAGCCTATTCATTCCACAAAAGTAAGCCGCAATGCGCCTTGCACCTGTGGTAGTGGCAAAAAGTATAAAAAATGTTGCGGTAAAAACATCTAAAAGCCCCTCCTTTACAGTGCCTCATGTAAGTTGCAGCAGACATTCCTTAGTCCTATCCTTAAAAGCCGACCCCTTTCAGGGACATGTTTTTAAGACACATGTCTTAGACATGTGTTAGAAGACTTTCATTAGTCCCTTTCTTTAAACTCTCTCTCATGAAGAGAAGAACCTTTGATGGATGGGCAATCACACAACTCAGGGAAAAGGCAATCTGCAGGGTTGAGAGGTCTATGACCTGCCTTCCTTTAAAAGGAGACCCGATTTGCAGGGCATGCTATGAGGGGGATACTTCACCCTCCCCCAACCCCTCCCATCAAGGGAGGGGAGATATATCAACCCTCTCCCCTTGCGGGAGAGGGAGAGGGTGAGGGGTAAATTCTATGCCAAGTAGAAAAATCGAAGACCTTAATTTAGTAGTTCGAGAGAAATGTAGACAGTTTATTTCTCTCTGCAAAGAAAAAGGCATAGATGTCATCATCACATCTACCTTAAGGACAGAGGCAGAACAGCTTGCTTTATTCAGTCAGGGAAGAAAAACACTTAAGGCAGTTAATGAATTAAGAAAGTCTGCTGGATTGCCACCAATCACTGAGAAGGAAAACAAAAGAAAAGTAACAGGGCTTCTTACATCTACACATCAGTTTGGGTGTGCATTTGATTGTGCAATAGGGGGGCAAAAGGGGATTACTTATGACATAAAGGCAGATATAAATAAAAACCATATTCCTGATTATGAGGAGATTGGAAGAATCGGTGAGTCCATAGGTTTAAGATGGGGAGGTCGTTTCAAATTCAAAGACTATGTTCATTTTGAATATACAGGAGGCATAACGCTTTCTGAATTAAAGGCAGGCAAAAGGCCTGAGGAGGTTTAAAATGAAAAACTGGAGAACCACTGTTTCAGGTTTAATAGGCTCGTTGGGAATATTAGTCCCAATATTTGGATTGCCTATGGAGTTGGGCAATGCCCTAACAACGGTTGGCATATTTTTCTTGGGAGTATTTTCTAAAGACAGTGCAGTAGTAGGTAAGGGGCTATAGTGGAACAGGAGCTTCTGAAGGCACTCATAAATGCAGGTGTGGGGGCGGTGATTGCCCTGATAATTCTTGTGGGGCTTTACAGAATCACAAGCAGGTTAGGGCTTAAATTCATCGAGGCACAGGAGGAGCAGGCAGGTGCCCTCATAAGGCAGGCTCAGTCCATGGAGGGGCTTACAAAGTCCATTCAGGATTTTGTTGGAAGGGATTCAGGAGAGCACAGAGAGATGCTTGTGCTTCTTAGGTTCATTGCACAACAACAGCAAGCATTCGAGGAGGTAAGGCTTGAACACAGAGAGCGTAAAGAACAGACGCATCCGCATTGCCCTGTTAAACCTTCTTAAGACAGAGTATCCCGGGGCATTGGACTTAAAGGCAATCCGTTTTGCATTAGACAACCTCGGCTATCCGATGCTTGAAGGAGCACTTGAGGCTCATTTGAGATACCTCGAGGAGAAAGGCTATGTGAGCCTTGAAAGAAAAAAAGGATTTGGCTTTGACATCGCATTTGCAGAGCTTACTGCAAAAGGCTGGGACCTTATAGATGGCTATCTTAGAGAAAGAGGTATCGATGAAAAGCTCTAAGAAGAAGCCTGCCCTTGAAGAAAAAATGCTAAGGGCACTCCTCAGACAGAAAAGGAAATACGAAATATACCTGAGCTCCAGAGCAGACATCTCAAAAAGCGACATTGCCAAAGAGAACGGAAAAATCAAAAAGGGTAAGAAGGATGAAAATAATGAGAAAGCTGAATTAGACCACAAGGCAGAGCATGCTTACACGCATATCATAAAAACCATCATAGAGCTTTCAAGAAAGCTCTCACTTTCCGAGGAAACCGACCCCGAGGAGATGAAGAGAAGGGCAGAGGAGATTTTAGAAAGTGAATTTGGCATTAAAAGAAATTAAAGTCCCGACCACCCACCCTTACTTAAGCATGGGGGAGACACAGTCTCCCCCATGCCCCCCCTCCAAAGAACTGAAGGCTTTGCCTTCTGCACAAACCACATTCGAGGGGACTCTTATTCTCCTTCCATATCAGCAAAGATGGGTCAATGATAAATCCCCTCTTAAAATCTGGCTTGCAGGAAGACAGGTCGGAAAATCCTTCTCGATTGCAATGGAGGCTATGACAGAGGCACTTGAAAGCAAATGCAATAATCTGATTCTCAGCTCCTCAGAAAGACAGTCTAAGGAGGTCATGCAAAAGGTTTATTCCTTTCTTAGATATTTCAAGGTTCGCTCTGATGAGATTATCAAGGCAGAAAGAGAAACAAAGGAAGAAGTCCAACTTCCAAATGGCTCTCGCATCATCTCACTTCCAGCAAACCCTGACACTGTGAGGGGCTTTTCAGGAAATGTCTTCCTCGATGAGTTTGCATTCCATAAAGACAGTAGGGAAATCTGGCGTGCAATGTATCCGACTGTTACAAGGGGCTATAAGGTGAGGGTTACATCAACACCAAATGGAAAACAGAATATGTTTTATGAGCTATGGAATTTAGGGGGACAAAAGGGGGATTTAGAAAAAGAAGGACAGGGAGGATTTTCTAAACACAAGACCGACATTTATGATGCTGTGGCTGAAGGGCTTAAGGTAGACATAGAGCAGTTAAGGCAGGGCATAGGAGACCCTGATTCATGGGCAGGTGAGTTTGAATGCCGGTTTGTGGATGAGGCAACTGCATTTATCACATACGAGATGATTACAAGCTGTGAGGATGAGGGAGCGACAAAGGAGATAACAAATCCCCCTATATCCCCCTTTACTAAAGGGGGACAGGAGGGGGATTACTTCCTCGGCGTTGACATTGGGCGTAAGCACGACCTCACAGTATTCTGGCTATGGGAAAAAGTAGGGGATGTTTTCTGGAGCAGAATGGTTAAGGAAATGAAAGGTGCGACATTTAAAGAGCAGAGGGATTTTCTTTTTTCACTAATGGAAGGGGGCTTTTCCCTGTCATTCCCGCCCCATCTGTCATTCCCGCTTGTCGGGAATCCTTCCGAAGAAGGATTGCGAACAAGTCGCAATGACAAAAAACAAGCCGGCATGACAGTGAGACGTTGTTGCATTGACTCCACAGGTCTTGGCATGCAACTCAGTGAGGAGGCAGTAGAGAGATTCGGCTCTCGTATAGAGGCAATTACATTTACAGGAAAGGTCAAGGAAGATTTAGCAATCACCATGAGAAGAAAATTCGAAGACCGTCAGGTTCGGATTCCCATAGATAAAAACATCAGGGATGACATCCATTCTGTAAAGAAATTCACTACTTCGGCAGGCAATATCAGGTTTGATGCAGAGAGAACAGAGCAGGGTCATTCGGATAGGTTCTGGGCATCCTCTCTGGGGATTCATGCAGGTCAGATGCCTGAGGAAGCCATATCTTACGAATCCCTTTCAAAAAGAAGTTTTCTTAAGGAGCTGATATGAAAAAAGACAAACCCATTCTCGATGAGATTGGCATTATAACCGTAAGAAACAGATATTCGTCCTATCCATCACAGGGACTCACGCCCGAAAAGCTTGCACTGATTTTCAAAGAGGCTGATTTGGGAGATGTGGGAAGACAGGCAGAGCTATTTGAAGAGATGGAGGAAAAAGACGCTCATCTCGGCTCTGTCATGCAGACAAGAAAGCTTGCAGTTTCAGGACTTGGTTGGGAGATTATATCTGCATCTAAAGACAAAGAAGACGAAAAGATTGCAGGATTCATAAAAGAGGCTCTCACATGGTGTGAGAACTGGGACTCTGCATTGCTCGATATGCTCGATGCAATCGGAAAAGGATTTTCTGTCTCAGAAATCATGTGGGAGATTGTAGATGAAAGGTGTTGGCTTAAAGAGCTTAAGTGGAGACATCAGAAGAGATTCACATTTATCTCAAATCTCAAATCTCAAATCTCAATCTCTGACATCCCTCGCCTTCTCACAGACTCAGAGCCTGTTTATGGAGAAGACCTCGTCCCGAATAAATTCGTTGTCCATAAATACCGTGCAAGAAGCGGTATTACGCCAAGGGCTGGAATCTTGAGACCCTGTGCCTATATGTATCTATTCAAGAATTACTCAATCAAAGACTGGCTCATATTCAATGAGAGGTTTGCAATGCCAATGAGGATTGGAAAATTCTCCTCGTCCACATCGGAGGCAGATAGAAGGGTTTTAAAGAATGCAGTCTATAACTTAGGTGCCGATGCAGCCGCAGTTATATCGGATTCGACTGTTATAGAGATGATCGAGTCTGCAGGAAAAGTGCCATCTGCAGAGATATACGAAAGGCTTATCAGGGTTTGCGATTCGTCAATGTCAAAGGCAGTCTTAGGACAGACCCTTACAACAGAGCAGACCTCTGGAACATATGCAACTGCAAAGGTCCATCAGACCGTAAGGCAGGACATACTTGAGGCAGATGCAAAGGCACTTCAAAGGACGATTCAGATGCAGGTCATTCGTCCTCTAATCGAGTATAACTTTGGCATAGACAAAAGTCTTCCTGTTTTCAAGTTCCATTATGAGGAGGGCAAAGACCTCAAGGCACTGGCAGAGACCTATGGCGTCCTTGTGAGGGATATGGGCTTCGATGGAATACCAAAGTCCCATATATATCAGAGATTCGGAATCCCCATGCCTGAAAATGGTGAGGAGACAGTAAAGGGAGAGATTAAATGAGAGTTAGCCTGACAGTTAGGGTTGATGCCTTAGAGGCAATGGCGGCACTTGGAAGTATCAAAGAGCGGATAAAGGACATGAGCCCAGCTATGCAAAGGGTAGCGAGTATTATGCAGTCTTCGGTAGAGAAAAACTTTGATGCCGAAGGAAGACCTAAATGGCATCCCCTTCATCCCCTGACGATACGGGATAGGATGAGACAGGGCTACTGGCCCGGCAAGATTCTGCACAGAACCGGAGCCCTCAGGGCATCTATCGCTCAATATTTTGACAGTCGGAGGGCAGGTGTTGGCACAAACCTTAAATACGCTGCAGTACATCAGTACGGAGAACTTACGAGTATCAAAGGAAGAAGGGCTCTTATCCCTGCAAGACCCTTTTTAAAACTAACGGATGAGGAGATGGGCGAGATTACCAATGTGATTAACGATTACTTATTAGGAGGTCTTAAATGATTTCTGAGCTTTTAAATTTGAAATCCGAGATTACAGGTATTCCATCCGAGATTCAGGTTTTACCATTAGGCTCTCATAAGACAGACAAAGGGGACTTTATCCTCGATAAGGAATCCGCAGGTGCAATCATCGAAGATTTCAACTCTCATCAAAACGACATGGTCATTGACTATGAGCATCAGACGCTAAGTGGTAAAGAGGCACCTGCCGCAGGATGGATTAAGGGGCTTGTAAATAAAGGCAAGGATGGGGTGTGGGCAATAGTTGAATGGACTGAGAGGGCAAGGGAGTATCTCAAGAATCGTGAATACAGATATCTCAGCCCTGTATTTTTGAAAAGGCTTTCAGATAACAAGATAGTCAGGCTTATCAATGCAGGATTGACAAACCAGCCGGCAATAGATGGAATGGTTCCTATAGTAAATAAGGATTCCGAACAAGTCGGAATAACAGAAATAAGAAAGGAGGTTTCTATGGAGAAACTACTTGAGGTATTGGGACTGAATCCCGATACAACCGAGGATTCTGCAATCTCTGTAGTTCAGACACTGAAGTCTCAGATAAAAGAAATCTCGGATTTCAAATCTAAGATTCAGAGTGCCCTTGGACTTAATGCGGATGCAACCCTTTCAGAAGTCACAGGCACAGTCATGGCTATGAAGCAGTCTCAGAGGTATGCAGATGACCTCGTGAAAAGGGTCTCGGAGCTTGAGACTCAGCTCAGAAAGAGGGATGCCGATGAGCTTGTAACTCAGGCAATGAAAGAAGGTAAGGTTACTCCTGCACAGAAAGACTGGGCAATGGATTATGCAGAAACAGACATTGAAGGGTTCAAGGTCTTTGTCTCAAAGGCACCTATAGTCATTGACACATTTGAGTATGCAGGCGAAGACATGCCCGGAGATGGCATCTCAATCGATGAGATTCAGATTCAGGTGAACAAAACACTCGGAGTTTCCGAGGAGACATTTAAAAAACACAATAAATAGTTTTGTCATTCTGGCTTGGCCTACTTCGCCGAAGTGGCTACGAAGGCTGAATCCAGAATCCTTCTTAGGAAGGATTCCCGACAAGCGGGAATGACGGAAAAAAAAGAAAAGGAGGAAATATGTCTGCATTAACAGCTGACAGGAAAACACCTTATAGAGAAGACATTACATACTCTATAGGTGTGGCAGGAGCGTCTAAGATTTTCGCAGGCTCGATAGTTGCCATTAACTCCTCAGGTTATGCCGTGCCTGCCTCAGATACGGCAGGGCTGAGGGTTATAGGCAGGGCTGAGGAGCAAGTGGACAACTCCGCAGGTGCAAACGGAGACAAGTCTGTGCTTGTCAGGAAAGGGGTATATAAGGTTGCGAGCTCAGGGCTAACGATTGCAGATGTTGGCAAGGTTGCCTTAGTCTCTGATGACCAGACAATCTCAATACTGGATACCACGAACAACATCGTTGCTGGTGTCATAGAAGCAATTGACTCTGCAACTGAAGCTTGGGTGAGACTTGGGCTTTCAATCGGAGTAAGGGTTGTGAAGACAAGCCTAAGCTATAAGGCGGTTGCCGTAACCGTTGCCGCATCTGCAACATCGGGCTCAAGTGCAGCAGATGCTGATCTTGAAGGTGGCGAGATTCTCGGCATCTACTCCACAGGCAACCAAGACCAGCTAATTGACAGCGTAGTGCGGAATGCAGATGGCTCTGTAACTGTAACACTTGCTGTAGCTGCAGTTGCAAATAACACATTCAAAGTCGTTGTCCTTAGGGCAACAGGATAAGGAGGAAACCATGATAATCAATCAAGCATCGCTAAGTGCAATCTACAAGAGCTTTAAGACAATCTTCAATGAGGCTTTTACAGGTATAGAGCCACTCTTCGCAAAGGTGGCTATGGTTGTTCCATCATCAGTAAGAGAGGAGACATATGCATGGCTTGGCGCATTCCCCAAGATGCGTGAGTGGGTAGGAGAAAGATTTATTAAGAATCTTTCTTTGAATACTTATAACATCAAGAACAAAGACTGGGAAGTCACTATCGAGCTTGACAGAAACGACATCGAGGACGACAGCATTGGTGTCTATAAGCCAATCATAGCAGAATTAGGTAGGTCTGCGGCACAGCACCCAGATGAACTCGTATTCAGCCTTCTTTCGCAAGGGTTTCAAACCTCTTGCTATGACGGACAGTATTTCTTTGACACAGACCATCCGGTTGGAAGTGGCAGTGTCTCAAACTATGGAGGTGGCGCAGGCACAGGGTGGTATCTCTTAGATGTAGGAAGGGCAATAAAGCCCCTTATATTCCAATCGAGAAGGGATGTGGAGTTTGTCTCAAAAGATATGCCTGACGATGAGCATGTCTTTATGAGAAAGAAATATATCTATGGAGTAGACAGAAGGGATAATGCAGGGTTTGGCTTATGGCAGATGGCTTATGCCAGCAAGGATACCCTTAATGCCACAAACTATGGAAACGCCCGCTCTGCCATGCTTTCGTTTAAAGACGAAGAGGGAAAGCCACTGGGCATTATGCCAAACCTCCTCGTTGTCCCCCCAACTCTCGAAGGTGCAGCACGGGAGATTCTTATGAATGAGCGTGATGCCTCGGGTGCAACCAACAAATGGAGAAACACAGCAGAGCTTCTGGTTTCACCGTGGTTAGCATAAAAACCTGTAAGGGGGACTTGTGTCCCCCTTACATATCCCCCTGCGGGGTCTAAAAAAAGACAAGATGCTGAATCCCGAAGCATCGGGACAGCATGACATAAGAAAGGACAATTAAATTGTCATACTCAACACTCGCTGACATAAAAAAGCTCATCCCAGAAGAAACACTCATTCAGCTTACTGACGATGAGGGATTGGGTGTTGTCAATCAAACTCGGATTGACGAGGCAATAAAGGGTGCTGACTCCGAGATAGACTCCTACTGTGGAGGGCGGTATAAAGTTCCGCTCTCCACGGTCCCTGATATTGTAAAAAAACTTTCTATTGACATTGCAATCTATAACCTTTACTCACGAAGGGTAGAGGAAATACCGCAAACAAGGGCAGAGCGATATAAGAATGCAATCAGACAGTTAGAGGCAATATCTAAAGGCGTAGTCTCTCTGGGCATTGACCCTCAACCCTCTGCAAGCATTGATGGAAGGGCAGAGACGAATAAGGAGACAGATGAGAATGTCTTTTCAAGGGATAAACTGGAAGGATTTTAAAGGAGGTTTTTATGGGACTTAAAGAGATAGTATCAGCAGGTGATATGGCTAAGAAGCTAAGTAATGCATGTCTTACCATGAATAGCATCAATAATACTTATAAACCTGATTATGAAGAGCTTTTAAGTGCAATTCATCAGTCCATTGGTGCAGGCAAGACACTAAGCACCCTGACAGATGACGAGGTTAATACCTTCTTTTTTAAGGGGCTTGGCGATTTACAGGCAGTAGCAGATGCACAGGTAATTCTCATGGAATGGGAAAAGAACATACTTGCATTGAGCAAAAGCGTGGCAGTCTTGCCTGCGAATAATATATGAGCATGAGTAGGGAAGGGTAAATGTCAATAGCACTTCCTAAAATAGCTGACTGTGCGATTGCATCAGGGCTTGAGAAGGTCTATACTGTTGTTAAGCCCACCTGCATAAGACTCAGTAGAAACGACATAATACCTTTAATGACCTCTGACACAACGCCTTCTCCTTATGTAATTTCGGCAAGCGAATATTTAGGTGACAACTATAGACCCTATATGGCTTTCGATAACAATAGCGATTCTATTTGGCATACTAAGGGAACATCAAGCCCATGGTGGATAAAGGTTGATTTAGGAGTTGATAATGGAAAAGTTGTAATTGGATATACGATTAAACAGCAAATAGATAACCCAACAAGAGCCCCTAAGATTTGGGAATTTCAAGGCTCAAACAATGACACTGATTGGATAGTTTTGGACGGACAAAATCAAATAAATTGGATAAATACAAAAAGAACTTATATTTTCGCTAACAGCACAAGCTATAGATATTATAGGCTCTACATTACAGCTAATAACGGAGACACTTACTTAACGATTAGTGAAATTGAATTTCTTCAATATCCAACTACCTCCCCTTCTATTGAATCCCTATGGGTGGCAATTCCCTACAACACACTCGGCACAAATCCATTAAGTCTTTTTGAAAACTCCTTTGGAGGAACAGGCTTACTTAAATACCAATATGCCTTAAATAACGGTGCATATAATGGCACATGGCTTACACTATCAGAGCTTAATACTGCCCTTTCAGGTGCAATTATAACAGACTATACGAATTCTCTGAGGCTCAAGGCACAGTTCATAAGTAATGGCTCAGAGCAGGCAGAGCTGATTATTGCAGGTGAGTTGATGGCAAGTGGCTATATCGCAAACTACTACCTTCCGCTTGAGCCTACTGACATCTCAACCGAGTATGAGGTGGTGGAGATATGAGAATCTTACCCACCCACCCACCCTTTTTAGGTAAAGGGGACAGAGCCCCCTTTGACCCTTCTTATTGTCATTCCGACTTGTTCCTTACTTGTCATTCTGGCTTGTCCCTCTGTCATGCCGACTTGTTCGGCATCTTTCTGAAGAAGGATTCCCGACAAGCGGGAATGACAGAGGGGGCAGGAATGACAGAGGGGATTGGGGACGAAGTCCACAAAATAATATCTCCTCTCCCCTTGTGGGAGAGGATTAAGGTGAGGGGGATTATATGGCACTTAAATCATTGACATTTACCAAAGGCGATAAGCGCATCTTACGCATTCAGGTAAAAGAAAACGGCACTCCTAAAAATATCACTGGCATGACTTTTAAATTCGGAGTGAAGGAAAACCTTGCAGATGCCTCTTATAAAATAGGTCCTGTAACAGGCGTAATAGACGATGTCTCACAGGGGCATGTCTCATTTACATTTAATGTTGGAACAAATGTTTTCTCAGGTGTCTATGAAGTGGCAATGTATGATGCAGCAGAAAACAGAACGACCTTAACCCCTGCCGGAGGATTATCCTTCAGGGCGATGGAGAATATAATTGATTAAAAAAAACAACAAAAGTCACCCTCCCTCAATCCCTCCCGTCAAGGGAGGGAAGACATTGAAAGAACTCTCTCTGCCAATGGAGAAGATATATATAATCCCCTCTCCCCTTGCGGGAGAGGGCGAGGGTGAGGGGGAATATAATTGATTAAAGAGGAATTAAGTTATGGACTTTGAACAAATAGAAGACAAGCTCATCGAGACCCTTAAGAGTATTCCTTATCTTAAGACAGTCGAGACCTATGCAGGTCAGCTTGAGGCTGAAATCGAAAGCCTTCCTATCAGGTTTCCTGCCTGCTATGTTGTCTATGGAGGCTCTAACTTCGATTGGCTCGATGGTCCAAATCATCAGGAGACAGTGGATTTCACCGTGCTTGTTGCAGGTAAAAACCTAAGAGGCAGTTCATCTCTAAGAAAAGATTCAGGTGGTGCATACGACCTTATAAACGATGTCACTGCCACCCTCACGAATAAGAATTTCGATTTAGACATAGAGAGGCTTAAGCCTATGAAGGTCGCATTGGTCTTTATATCAAAGACAGTGGCTGTTTATGGAATAGATTTTCAAACGAGTTTTGATGGGACATACGATTGGTAAAGGATTGTCATTCTGGCTTGTCCCTCTGTCATGCCGACTTGTTCGGCATCTTTCTTGGGAAGGATTCCCGACAAGCGGGAATGACGAAACTGTAAGGAGGATATATGAAGGTTAAGGCAAAGATAACGACAATCCATCCGAAGTATGGGCAGGTCAATGAGGGCGATGTAATTGACATCGAGGAGAGAGATTTCGGTGAGGAAATCTTTGAAAAAATGGGAATCCGTCCCGATTCATTCGGGATGAAGAAAAAAAAGGAGGAATAAAAAATGGGTGTATCAGGTCCAGAAATCAAGGCAGGAGTTAAGAAGGCATCCGCATGGGCAACACCGGTTGCCTGTGGAGCAAATAACGGAGTGCTTCTTACAGGAGATAATCTTAAAAAGGCAATTGAGTCTATCCTTGACGATTCATTAGGCATGCCTTTTTCAGAGCAGAGGGACATGGGTCAGGTTAAAGTGGAAGGCTCTCTCAATGCCTTTATGAGGTATGATGGCTTAGACACCTTGATTGCCCTCGCAATGGGCGCAACAGGCGGAGCACCTACACAGCAAGGGACAACGACTGCATATGCACAGAAGTTTACACTATCAGATATTCTCGATGGTCTTTTTGCAACGGTAGCCATAAACAAGAAGGTCAATGTCTTTGAGTATCCGTCTGTGAAGGTCTCAGGTTGGACATTGAGGGCAGAGATGGGCAAGCCTGTTGAGATTGACTTTGATGTCATCGCTGACAATGAGGACTTCAACTCCTCTATCAACAACCTTACGAGCTTTGCCAATGTAACATACTTTGAGAAGGAAAACCGCATTCTCATGTCTCAAGGTGTATTCAGGCTCAATGATAAATCAGGAGCCGCACTTGCAGATGGAGATAAGGTCTATCCATCAGGCTTTGAACTTTCATATAAAAGGAAGGTGACAGGTGCATATATCGTTGGTCAGAGTAACAGGATAGATGAGCCACAGACAGATGGACTTCCAGAGGTCAAGCTCAAGCTCACATTCCCAAGATATACTGCAACTACATACCTAAGTGCATTAGGCTCTGATACGAGAAAGAAAATGGATATAGTATTCACAGGCTCTTTGATTGAGGCAACATACTATAGGACATTTAAGCTTCAGTTTCCTCACCTTGCCCTTTTGAATGCCGAGGCAGTAACAGACAAAGGACAGGTCAAGCATCCGCTTGAGTTTGAATGTCTTGCCACTCCAACGGCACCAACGGGAATGACAGGCATACTCAAGCCATTTCAGGTGGATGTGATAAACAGGCAGAGTTCAAATGTTCTTTCATAAGGATGATAGAGGCCCCCTCACCCCTTTCTATGGAGGAGAACTTTTTGAGTTTCTATTCCTCGAGGGAAGGGCTGAGGGGAGGGGTATATCATGGCAGAGGTAAAAAAAGCTATATAAAGAAGTCCAAGACCATATGCCCAGTAGGAAGAAAATATGAGTTCAATTGACAACATAGATAACAACGCGGCGACTGTAAGTAAAATCCATTTAAATTCTTTGAAGAATTCCCTAAATAAATCTTTTGGCTCCATAGAAAGGAGTATATCATGGCAGAAGTGAACTTAGCAATAATAGCAAAAGAGAATATAACCAGCACGTTCAGTGCTATAGAAAAGAGCACACATAGTTTAGGCAAGGCATTTGATTACTTAAAAGAATCAAGCAGTGCTTTAAAATATGCAGAAGCCTCAGTGTTTGCTGATCCAAAGTTTTGGTTAAATCTTGCTTTTTATATAGGCACGGCAATAAAGGCTCTCTGGGAACTACGGAAGGAAAACCAGATTGAAAAAACAGCAAAGTCTATAGAGTCAGCTGTTTCACAAGTCAAAGATTTAAAGTCACCAGTAGAAGAACTGTCAGGTGCAATGAAAATACTCCTTGAATATCTTAAGCCTGTTAAGGAGCATTTTGAAAGCATTAATTCTCTTATATCCGAGATAAAGCGTTACGAAAATTTTATTTCCGATCAAAAGAGAGATTTAAAGAATGCTCTATTTACGCCAGACTTTTCAGAACTCGAAGGTATAATTGCCACCGCTAAAAAAGAACTGTCTTACCGAACTGGATATGAACCAACTGCATTTGACGGACTCGACACCCCTAAAGCAATAAAGGCAATTGAGGAGCTTCATGAAAAGATTAAAGAGCCGATTTCTTTAAACCTTGACCCTGAGAATTTCTTTCACAACCTTCAGTCTGCATGGGATACTTTCAGGAATGTGCGAGAACGAATTATAACACCAATAGCATTAAGCCTCGATACATACATAAAAGAAAAGATGTTCTCTTTGCCCTCTGAGACAAGACACACTGTAAGGGTTGATAGAGCAATAGCAGAGAAGGGCAGTAAAGGAAACATCAACTTTTCTCCAACCATAAACATCTACGGTACAGAAGGTAAAAGTGGAAGGACATTAGCAGAGGAGATAGAAAGCGTTCTTGCCCAAAGATGGAGGTCAGACCGCTCTGAATTGAAAAGGGCGATTTCATAAAAAACAAAGGAGGCATTGTGGAAATAAGTGGATTAAAAGATGACTATCATGTGTGGGTTTCATTCATGGATGCAGAGGTTTTTATGCGTTATGTCTCGATAGATGAATTAAGACAGATTCTAAAGAAGGCAACTAAAACCTCATGGGACAGAAAGCATCAGAAGGCAGATGAGCTTGACCCTGTAGAGGCAAACAGGCTTCTGGGCAGGGCATGTGTCCGAGACTGGAAGGGCATCACCATGGAGGGCAAGGAATATCCTTATAGCCCTGAGAACTGTGATTTTCTTATGAGCAAATGGATGGAGTTTTCAAGGTTTGTCAATGAGACCTGCACAGACCTTCAGGCTCTTCAAGATGCCGAGAAAGAGAGAAAAACAAAAAACTCCTTGCTCACATCCGGGCAAGACGAGACTATCCGGGTGTGAGCTGTGAGCAATGCAGGGACATCGAGGAGAAAGATGGGGTCATACCACCTTGTAAACCCTCTCCCCTTGCGGTTCAGAGAGATATTAAAATCCCCTCTCCCCTTGCGGGAGAGGGTGAGGGTGAGGGGGGCTGTCCCATTCCTCCTCTTACCCCTGATGAGCAGAGGATTCTTGAGATGAGGAGCTTACTTGTAAGCCTTGCAGAGCTTCATATAGGAGGAGAGATTTTGAGGATGTATGGGGCAACGAAGGAGGATTTGGAGATGCTGGCAATAGTGGAAGAGGAGCTTAAGGAGAATAAGCAAGCATGAATGCAATCATGAATGCAAGAAGACCTATTCCAGTGAGTATAAAATATAATTTTAAATATATCCTCATAGCTAAATTATGGGAGGTTTTATGGCAGAAGTCAAGCTAATAATAAGTGCAGAAGATAAATTTTCTACTATCTTTGATAAATGCAAAACACATTGGTTTGGTATGACAGCGGCTATAACAGCATCGCTCGGGACAGTTTATAAAGCAATTGATTTTGCAAAGCTTGGCGCCTCGGCACTTCAGGCAGAAGAATCTTTTAAAAATGTCACTTCGGCATATAGAGTTCATGCCGATATGATGCTCCAAAAAATGAAGGAGATTTCGGCAGGGATATTGGATAACTCGGAATTGATGCAAAGGGCGGTTAGATCCCTTCAACAAGGCTTATCGCAGACACAGATAGTCCAACTACTTGAAGTCGCCCGTTCCTCTGCAAGGGTGGCTGGCATAGACATCGCTTCTGCATTTGACCAAATAACGACTGCAACTGCAAATCAAACAACAAGAGGACTCAAATCACTCGGCATCGTTATAGACCAAGGTAATGCTTTCAAAGAGTATGCCAAAAGCATAGGCAAGTCTGCCGACCAATTAACAGAGCTTGAACAATCACAGGCATTGGCTAATTTGGCAATTATAGAGGGACAACGGCAGATGAAGGCAATGGGGGAGATTGCAATAAATGCTAATGAAGCTATTCAAAAAATATCTTCACAGTGGCATGAAATTAAAGAAAAAACAGGCAAAGAAATACTCACTACATTTGAAAATCTATGGAAGGTTTTAAAGGCTTTTCCCGAAGGAGTTATAGGTTATTTTAAAAATCTCCGAACTGAAATGGATAAGACAAAGGATTCGGCAGTGGAACTAACAGATCCCAGCCCATGGCAAAAATTTTGGATATTTATGGGTGAATTTGGACAAAATATACTTTATACTTTCGAAGGTATTTTTAATTCTTTAGGCGATATTATAAGTTTATTTGTGATGGATTTTATAGCTGTATTTCAAGGCATTTGGGATATGCTTAAGGGTATCGGTAATTTACTAATTGGAATTTTCACTCTTGATGTTGATAAAATCAAAAAGAGCTTCAAGGAAGTAATAGAAGATACACCGCAACGATTTTTTGAAAGAACAAATCGTAATTATGAAGCATTCAGCAAGGGCATCTATGACACATGGACCACGACCGCAGAAAATATGCAATCTACTTTTGACAATGCTTACAGTAATATTAGAGAGAAAGCAAAACTCCCGCCCCCTTATACCCCTGACCCCGCCCCCATCAAGACCTTAACCGATGTTTTTGGCGCCCTCGGCACATCGGCATCTACTGCAAAGACCGAAATCAAAGGTGTTGCTGAGGCAGTAGCAGACCTTAGTATGTTTGAGCCAAAGACTGAGACTGTTGGAGGCGTTACTCTTATTTCAGCCCCAACCGCAGGCTATGAAGATTACGCAAAAAAATGGCAAAAAGACATGGGGATATTGCCTCAACCAAAAACGCTATTGGATATTAAGACAGAATACATGGGTATTGTCTCTGAAATTCAAAAAATTCAATTAGCAGGCGGAGTCTCTCTCGGAGATGTA
Organism: Nitrospirota bacterium; assembly: GCA_016207905.1. Taxonomy (NCBI): domain Bacteria; kingdom Pseudomonadati; phylum Nitrospirota; species Nitrospirota bacterium. Next base: position 49,123 of record JACQZC010000001.1, read on the forward strand.
ACGCATCTCAAAGAACTCCAAGATAAACTCTCAGGCATCAGTACAGAGCTTGAGAGACTTGCCGAGCCTCAACGATTACTGGAAAGTTTTCCTACCGCAATTAAAGACCTCGATGAAAAATTCGCAGCACTTGGAAGCACTACAATTGCAGGGGTTATAACTGGAATCGATGATCTTCAAACTGCAATTAACAAAGACAAAACAATCCATATTTCAAATGAAGCAGGACTTCAGAGAATAAGAGATGTGAAAAACGCAATCGGCGAACTCAAAGACAAAACCATAACCATTACGGTAAATGCAGTTGGGATACAGGAATCAATCGCAAAAGATATAGCAACAGGTAGAAGTCCAATCCCTGAGGCTCTCGCTAAATGATTAAATCCTCCTATAAAAACATCCTTGAGACAGGAACGGTAAGTCTATCCGCAGGAACTGAGGATTCAAACTATCCCCTTTACCGTCTTTATGATAGGAATATAGGAAGATTTTTCAAGACAACCTCGGCTATAACAACCGAGATAAAAATAGACCAGGGTAGTTCACCACAGGCAGTTGACAGGCTTCTAATCCCTTCAGGGCATAACCTTAATGGTATGACATTGGATATTAAATATTCAGACGATGATATTACATACACGCCTGCTATTTCACAGTGGACAGGTGCATCAGGGCTTATTGATAAGTCATGGGCATCTATAACAAAAAGATATTGGAAGTTCATAATCACGACTCCTGCCTCTATTCCCCAAATTGCAGAGCTTTTTTTGACTCAAACATATGAATGGGAAAGGAATCCATCTCGTCCCGGAGAACACCTTGACCCACTGTTTAATATAGAGCGTGAGGAGTCATTTGGAGGTCAGGTAAGGTTTCTTATAAAAGGAGACCCTCGGAAACAGAGGTTCTATCATGTCAGATGTGTAGGCGAGACACAGAAAAACAATATTCTTACTCTTAATGATGTATGGAGTGGTGGAAAACCATTTTGGTTTTATGACCATGAGGGAAATTGGCTCTTCGGAGAGCTTAAAAATCCAATAAACATAAAGGAGGTTTCATATCAGAAATATGATTTTGATTTTGAGTTTATGGAGGTAATTCCATGATTTGTCGTGACAGAATAAAAAACTAAAAAGGAGATAAAAAATGGCAAATGTAATTTACAATTCATTCAAGAAAAAGATAGCGGATGGTAACATTGACCTTGACACAGACACAATCAAGGTCTTACTCGTAACCTCTGCTTATGTGCCTGACCAGGACCTTCACGATTTCAAAGACGATGTAACGAATGAAATCACAGGCACAGGTTACACAGCAGGAGGACAGGCATTGGCAAATAAGACCGTTACTCAGGACAACACAAATAATAAGGCAGTATTCGATGCAGATGATGTTGTCTGGGCAAGCTCATCTTTAACAGCGAGAGGGGCTGTGATTTACAAAGACACTGGCACTGCCGGAACATCACCCTTGATTGCCTATATCGATTTTTCTGCGGATAAAACATCCTCAAATGGAAACTTCACGATTCAATGGAATGCATCGGGAATTCTAAGCCTTAGCTAAGGACAGAGAGGGTCATTCCCGCTTGTCCCTCTGTCATGCCGACTTGTTCGGCATCTTTCTTCGGAAGGATTCCCGACAAGCGGGAATGACATAGAAATGACAGAAAAAAGGAGGCAATATGAAAGTCAAACATGCATTTCAGAGTGGCTTAACAGATGGCAGTGATACTGCTGTAGTTAGGCCCTCTAATTGGAATGCAGACCATGCGATTACATTCAGAGGGGCGCTTGTTGGCAAGTCAGGCAATGTAAGCTTACCTGCAAGTGCATGGAGCACAATAGCCTATGACACAGAGGTATATGATACAGACAATATTCATGACAATGCTACAAACAATTCAAGGCTTACGGTTCCCTCTGGAGTTACGAAAGTAAGATTAACCTCTGTAGGTGCATTTACCGCAACGGGCTTTACTTTTGCATGTCGCCTAATTAAAAATGGCACTACGGTTATCTGTTGCAGTTTAACAGATGCACCAGTAGCCCCCGGTGGAGAAGGGCCACCATATTCTCTTGTATCACCTGTAATAGAAGTAGCCGCAGGAGATTATTTCGAGTTTCAACTTAATATGAATAATGCAAGAGACCTTGCGGCAACCTCATCGGTTCATGGTCCAACACAGTTTGGAATGGAGATAATAAATTAACTTTAACTGTCATGCCGACTTGTTCGGCATCTTTCTGAAGAAGGATTCCCGACAAGCGGGAATGACAGGTAAGGAGAGTTAAGGTGGCATTTCAGCCAAGTGCATTTCAAAACAATGCTTTTCAGGTAAGCACGAATATAACGATTCTGCCTGATGTGCTTGTCCTTATATCTGCAAGCCATGACCCTACAATCTGCCTCGATGTTGTCCTAACACCCTCTGTTCAGGCGCTCACGCTTGAGCAGTACTCTCCATTTGTTATTGCAGGCGTCTCTGAAACTATAATACCTGCTTCATCGAATATCTTGATTGAGCTTTATGGGGTAACAGTTCCTCAGAATGAGGCACGCATAATTCCTGAGACCTTGAGCCTCGTGTTTAATGAGCAGTCTCCTGATGTCCTCTCGGACAATATACTCACACCAGAGGCACTTAGCATCTTACTCGATATTTATCAGACATCGGTCCTGACAGAGATAAAAATAACCCCTGAAACCGAGAATATTTTAATCCTTCTTCATGCACCTTTTATTAAAATAACCAATGTTGAAGAAATCAAGCAAAAGCCCTACCTTAAGCCCATCTATCTAATTGAGATTACACTCAAAAACAATGGTCCCACTCTTTATCTTTCGGACAGAAACATTCAAGTTAGCTCCCTACTCTACGAAGACTATCTAAGTAGTCTTTCAGGCATAGAGGATGAACTCAGGCGTGCTGATTCAGGGGCTTTGAATTCAGATATCACGTTAGATTTTAAAAACGACAAGTGGCGAGCTTATACCTATCTCATAGAGGCAGGAGACACTTATCCATTTGAGGGTGCAGAGTGTGTGATCAAAGAGACATATCTCGATGCAGGCAATAACCCCATTGGCATAGAGACTGTGTTTAAGGGAGTCTTAGATGAGCCATATGACATAGACCTCATGTCCTTTAAGGCAAAGGCATCGAGCATGCTCTATGCAAAAGACAGATTGTGGAAGCAGGATGTGATTGACACAATCACTTATCCAAATGCCTATGAGGATGTTGGAAGATACGAGCCAATCGTTTATGGGAAAGACATTCGCATCCCAGCCCTTCGTATAGACTGGGGGGCAAAGACAACACTTAAGGTAGATATTAGTTCGGATGCAGTAAGCCTCGAGCTATCCGATGGAAGTAGATTTCCCGCATCAGGCAGTATATGGGTCGATGGCGAAAAAATGGGCTATGTTTCTAAATCGGGAAATGTTTTAAATAACCTTCTAAGAGAGCAGGCAGGTGGCACACCCAAAACCTCTCATAGGGCTGGTGCAGAGGCATGGGAACATAAGACACAGTATGACAGTATTTTAGCTGGACATGAGCTTCACAGTGTTGGAGACATCTATGCAGAGATAGGC
>JACQZC010000002.1 GCA_016207905.1 Nitrospirota bacterium
AGGCTGATGCTACGGATGACAAAACAGCTTATTTGAACAAAATGAAAAAGATTGAACGCTCTAACGATAAAAATGAAGATATTTCAAGCACTTAGGGAATTCAAATTGAACCTATAAAAAAAGGAGATGGCAACGATTTTTGGAGCTGGTTGTCTTATAGAAAAGGGCATGTTATAGTTTTAAATAGAAATGTCAAAGGTCTATTACGCATCAGCAAGGGTTCATAAGTGGAAATACGAAGAAAGCATGCCAGGGAAGCTCGAAAGACTCCTTAACGAGATAGACCTTTCAAGGTATTTCGAGCCAAAGGAATGGGTTGCAATAAAGACTCATTTTGGCTCAGAGGGAGCACATAGGATTGTAAGGCCTGTGTTTCTAAGAAAGGTCGTCAATGCTCTCAGGGCAATCTCTGCAAAGCCTTTTGTAACAGACACAGTAAGAATTAAAGGGCTTGATTACCTCGATGTGGCAAATCAAAACGGCATAAACCATCTTTCGGTTGGTGCGCCTGTGGTTTTAGCAGATGGGCTTTATGGAGCAGACAACATACTTATAAAAGCAGGGGACCTACTTGGAGAGATAGCAGTTGCCTCCTTGATACATGATGTGCCTGCAATGGTTGTTTGCTCTCATGTAAAAGGACATATAAATGCAGGGTATGCAGGTGCAATAAAGAACATTGCGATGGGTGCTATAAGCGCAGGGCACAGGCATTGCGGATGGAAATGCGGAAGAGGTGCAATGCATGTAGTAGGCGAGGGTAGGCTTATGTGGGATGAAAACAGCTGCGAGCTTTGCTATCAGTGTGAGGAGGTATGCCCGCTTGAGTGCGTGAAATTCATAGAGGAGGGAAAGACATTTTACTATGAGGACGAAAGGTGCTGGAGATGTGGAAGATGCACGAGGGTCTGCCCTGAGGGCGCTGTTACGATAGAGGGTGCTGATGATACGATGTTTCAGAAATCCCTCGCAGAGTCGGTAAAGACAGTTCTTGGGACATTCAAAGAAGGCAAGGTCATATATATAAACTTTCTAACAGAGATACTGCCCGAATGTGACTGCATGCCTGCGGCTGATGTGCCTGTTATTCAGGACAAAGGAATACTTATTTCAGATGACATTGTGGCAATTGAAAGTGCAAGCATAAAACTTCTTCAGGCATCCGAGCCTCTGCCTGAATCCGAAGGACAGGGGATTGAAAAAGGCAAGGATGTGCTTTATGAACTCCATAAAAAGCCCTACATCGTTCAGGTGGATGAGGCTGAAAGACTTGGGCTTGGCAATAAAGCATACGAGTTAATAGAGGTCTAAAAAAAGAGCTGATGTCCGTGGGTACTGGACATCAGCTTAGGGGAGGTAACGAGCGCTTATACATTTGATACCATACTTCCGAAGTCTTGTCAAGAGAAAAATTTAAGCTTTCTGATAAATCAAACTTTAGCCACCAACTATAGTTTTATCCTCCTCGAGAGCCTCGTATATTTTTCTTTCGAGCACAGGATAGGTGATTGAGTTCCATTTGTCTCCAAAGTGATGCGCAAGGATATTCAGGGCATGGGGGTCTTCTGTGTCTATAAGAAAAAGGATTTTAAGAGGCGTTCTGCCAATGACCTCATATCTATGAACGGATTTACACATATTCTCAAAGACCTTATTTTTGCCCTTTTTAATCCATTCTGCTCTTTCTTTGTTTATCTCCTCTAAGGTGGCATCCTGTTTTGCATCGAATAGCGATATATAAAGCATATAATCCTCCTTTAGTTTAGCTTTTGGACGCTTAATATTTTTTCTCTTCCTTCAATGAGTTTTTCGATGACAGAGGAATCCGCAAGCGTGGTTGTATCTCCAAGCTCATCGTGTTTACCCTCAACGATTTTTCTCAGGATTCTCCTCATAATCTTGCCACTTCTGGTTTTTGGAAGGCCATCTACGAACTGTATTACATCTGGTTTTGCAATTGGGCCAATGTCTTTTTTAACCTGTTCAATGAGTTCTTTTTCCAGCCCATTTGTAGAGACATTGCTTTTCAGGATGACAAAGGCATAAATCCCTTGTCCTTTTATCTCATGCGGAAAGCCTACGACTGCGGATTCTGCAACCGAAGGATGGGCAACGAGGGCACTTTCTATCTCAGCAGTGCCGAGTCTGTGCCCCGATACATTTATGACATCATCTATTCTTCCAAGAAGATGATAGTCTCCGTCTTCGTCAACCTTTGCACCATCGCCTGTAAAATAATATCCCTTGTATTGTGAAAAATAAGTCTCGTAGTAGCGTTTTGGGTCTCCGTATATGGTTCTTGCAATGCCTGGCCATGGAGACTTGATAACAAGACCTCCGTCTTCGTTAATGCCTGCCTCTTTTCCATCGGGTTTCATAACAGCAGGCTCGATGCCGAAAAACGGTCTGCCTGCTGCACCGGGCTTAAGGGGTATTGCACCGGGAAGCGAGGAGATGAGTACTCCGCCTGTTTCTGTTTGCCACCATGTATCTACTATAGGGCATTGTCCCAGACCTATGTTTTTATGATACCAGAGCCATGCCTCGGGGTTTATCGGCTCGCCAACAGAGCCAAGTAGCCTCAGGCTTTTAAGGTCATTCTTTTTTGTCCATTCATCGCCCTCTCTCGCAAGTGCCCTTATAACAGTGGGCGCAGTGTAAATGGTGTTTATGCGGTATTTCTCCACTATCTGCCAGTACCTGTCTGGCTCTGGATATGTTGGGACTCCCTCAAACATAACAGTGGTTCCGCCACATGAAAGCGGGCCATAAACTATGTATGAATGCCCTGTAATCCAGCCAATGTCAGCAGTGCACCAGAATGTGTCCTCCTCGCGATAATCGAAGATATACTTAAATGTGGAATGAGCATATACGAGATAGCCTCCTACTGTGTGAAGAAGTCCTTTTGGTTTTCCTGTAGAGCCGCTTGTGTAAAGAATGAATAGTGGCTCTTCTGCATCCATCTCTTCTGCCTCTATGTAGGACGGGACATCAGGCATCTGGAGGGCATCGTTTAAATAGAGGTCTCTTTCAGGCATCATATCCACAGGCAAACCTGTTCTTGACACTACAAGGCATTTTTCGATGCTCGGAGTCCCTTCCATCGCCTTATCTGCATTTGCCTTAAGTGGTATGACCTTTCCCGAACGGAACGAGCCATCCGATGTTATAAGAATCCTTGCCTTGCTGTCGTTAATCCTGTCTCTTAAGGCAGTAGGACTGAATCCTCCGAATATAATGCTATGCACGGCACCGAGCCTTGCAGTTGCAAGCATTCCAATAAGCAGTTCAGGAATCATTGGAAGGTAAAAAGCAACCCTGTCGCCTTTACCTATGCCAAGCCTCTTAAGCAGAGCGGCAAACTTGCAGACCCTGCGAAGAAGGTCCTGATAAGTGAAAATCCTGTTTTCCCCTGACTCAGGCTCCCATATGAGGGCGGCTTTGTTCTTCCTCAGGGCAAGATGCCTGTCAAGACAATTGTAAGAGATATTAAGTTTTCCACCTTTAAACCATGACACTTTAGCTGTCTTAAAATCAGCATCCATAACCCTGTCCCACTTCTTAAACCAGAAGACCTCTTCTGCCATCTTTGCCCAGAAGCCCTCTGGATTCTGAATGGATTCTTCATAAAGCCTTTTGTATTCCTCGGCGCTTCTTACGATTGCCTTGTCCTGAAATTCTCTTGGGGGAGGAAATATCTTCTTTTCGGACATAAGACACCTCCATCTAAAAAAAGCCTCTGTAATACCCGTATCATAGCAGGTTTTCCACAAACTGCAAATTTTGGGTTTCTAAAATCTTGACCTATGTCTATTTCCTTTTTACCGAAAGGACCCTTTTTGCCGCAGACCTCACTGCCTCGGCAACATTCTTGTTACGCTCAAGAAGCTGGAGGTCCTTTAGTTTTAGGCTTGTTACGAATGCCATTGATATGCCAGCAGGGGTCTTTGAGTTGTTAACGAGACCCTGAAGTATGGAGTAGTTTTTCATCCAGTCTTTGCTTTTTGAAATAATCCTCAGTACCTCCTCGGGAACACTTTTTGAGCGGGCAGCCATCTCCACCTCTGCATCTGTAATCCTCGGGTTTGAAAGCACAGAAAGCACCACTTCCTTATTAGTGTCTTTAAGAAGTATTCCCCTTATCTCTCTTCCGCCTCTCATGGCAAGCTTTACCCTATCCATAACGCCTAATTTATCCACTTTATGGGATAGGGTTTTTGCTCGCACCTCTTTAGGCTTTTCCATCTCTTTCTTTTTTATCTCCTCGACTTCCCTTGAGACCTTGACTGGAAGCTGTAGCACCTTTGCCACAGAATCCCTTACTGAATCAGGGGTGTGTGGATGGTCATAAAGTATTCTCAGGATTTCAACCCTCCCTGGGTTTGCATCGTATATTGCCTTGAATACTTCCTCTTCGTCTGTGTCATCCAATAAAACCGAGATGACATCTTCCGATGCAGTAGATAGGTCTAATTCTATGCGTTTTTGCTCTTCCATTATTTCCCCCTTAGATATATGAAATATTCTATATTTCCCTTTTGTCCTTGGACAGGCGATTGCATCACACCTATCACAGTAAGCCCTAAATTCTCCGAAAAGGTTTTAGTTGTCTCAATAGCCTTCTGCCTTTTTTCTTCATTTCTAACGATACCGCCCTTTGAAACATCAGCCTTTTGTAATTCAAACTGAGGCTTTATAAGGGCAATAATCTCGCCTCTTGGCTTTAAAAACTCCATGACCTTAGGTATTACCTTTGTAAGCGAGATGAATGAGACATCGATAGTGGCAATGTCAATCTCATCGGGGATTCTGTCTTTGTCGAGGTATCTTATATTTGTTTTTTCAAGTAGGACAACTCGGCTATCCTGTCTCAGTCTCCAGTCAAACTGTCCGTAGCCAACATCGATGGCATAGACTTTTTTTGCGGCCATCTTAAGCATGCAGTCCGTAAAGCCTCCTGTGGAGGCTCCAACATCTATTGCGGTTTTCTCCTTGAGGTCAATGCCAAAGTGCTCGATTGCGGCACTGAGCTTAAGCCCACCTCTACTGACATACGGCATTTCTGTCTCTTTAAGAATTACTTCTACGGATTTATTAATCATGGTGCCGGGCTTTACAACTGCTTTTCCGTCAACCAGAACCCTGCCCTCCATAATCAATGCCCTTGCCTTTTCACGGCTTTCAGTAAGACCTCTTTCAAAAACCATCTTGTCAAGCCTCTCCTTCACCCTGCTTATTTTTCCATAAAGAGCAAAAAGAATCAATAGCTTGCGTCATCCTTTCAGTGTCCAATGTCTTTGCTTTAATTTAATAGGGGAGGGGGGTATCTTCTAAGTTATTGATTTTAAAGGATTCCTGCTTTAATTTTGCTTTAATATTAAACCAAATCAGCTTTCTTACTTTTCCTCTTTTCATACTAAACTATAGTTAGATAATAACACTTCCAAAGCCATTTGTCAAGTAAAAAATGAACTATGGTTTTTCTTTTCCCTCTCCCCTTGCGGGAGAGGGTGGGGTGAGGGGGATTGGACTTTTCTATTCACCCTCCCCAAACCCCTCCCATCGAGGGAGGGGATTTTTAGAGGTGCAACCTGCTAACATAGGTAACAGATTAACCTACGGACATGGGTAACAGTATAATGGCAGAGCAAGGAGGTATTGCGATGCCATGGAGAGAGGTGAGACCTATGGACGAGAGAGTG
>JACQZC010000003.1 GCA_016207905.1 Nitrospirota bacterium
CTGAAATTTTCTAAAGGGGGATTGAGGGGGTATTGAAAGGAGAAACTACTTTGATGCTTCTTATCTATCGGAAATTATTTCAGAGGACAGAGGGATGGCTGAATGGCTGGGGCTTGACAACAGAATCCGCTCAAGTATAATAAAGGAATTAGGAAGCATCCGCGCTGGAATAAGCTGGGGCTTGACAACAGAATCCGCTCAAGTATAATTTGGAAAAGGTGGAGATAGGAGCTTAAATTTGCTGGGGCTTGACAACAGAATCCGCTCAAGTATAATACCCCTGTGTCTGACGCCTTCAGCATATACGCTGGGGCTTGACAACAGAATCCGCTCAAGTATAATGAACCCCTTGTAAGTAGTTGATTTACAAGGGGTTCTACCTTTTTCAGGCTCAAAAAAGCACAATCTGCTCAGGAGGTTTCTCTGCCGGGACTTGTTTTTTTCCATAGAAGACTTCCATTTTCCCGAATTGGTAGTCTGTGACTGTGAGGAGTCGCACCTGACCTTCAGAGGGAATCACTTTCCGAAGGCGTCTTCTAAAGCCTTCGCTTCTTTCTTCACTGCCACAATACCTTGCATAAATTGAGAACTGAAGCATTGTAAAGCCTTCTCTCAGAAGAAACTTCCTAAACTGTGTGTACCTCTTCCTTGCCTCATCTGTGTCTACAGGCAAGTCAAACATAGTAAAAAGCCACATGGAATGATACTCCGAAAGGCTCATATTAGAGTTCAGGTAGTAGGAGCTTACATCTGTCACCTTTAAAGACAGCTAAAAGAGAAGAAGATACACGAGCCATGACATCAAAGAGGCTTCTTTCCTCTTCGTCCAATTCAAAGCGCTTTGAGACGATGGCGGATATGAGATGAGCCTTTGTCTCCTTATTAAGTGGCACATTAGAGCCTTTCTCATCCACAATACCTGCTACTGTGCCATCTATGAGGGGTCTGAAAGGCTCCATAACATCTTCGGCAAGACAGAATGGGTCATAGCGGTTATGGTGGTGGACACCGAGTGATGGGTGAAGCCCTACTGCACATATTGAGCGTGCAGTCATAGCGCGGAGTATAGCGTATCCGTAATTCAAAAGGCGATTCTGGTCTTCTCTAAAAGGGTCCCTCTGAAATACCCTGCCAAAAAGAGCGGGCCAGTATCGCCTTGATGCCTGGGCTTCCAGATTATGTGGGTCGCCTGAGCGGACTCTTTTAGCAATCTGCATAAGCCCCATGTCTTTACCATTCCTTGTGATGAGAAGCCTTCCTTGAGCGGAAATCTTTGCCTGAATGAGCTGTTTCCATATTTGTTTTTTCTTAGGCAGAGATGCTTTTGTCTGAACTGAAAGTCGTTCTGCCTGAACATAATTAGCTTGAATGGGAAGAAGCATTCCTGTGGGAAGCCTTTTTTCATCGCATAGCACAAATGCTCCTCCTCCTGCACAAATGCTTGAAAGAACAGCATGGGTATAAGTAACAGCAGGATGAGAGACTATCAGTGCGACAAGCTCAGAAGAAGGCACAGAATGGGATTCACCATCCTGCTCTATAATAATCTGGCTATATCTAACACTAAGGCGTGCAGGTCCATCAGATATATCTATTATGCGTTCAGTCATTGGCATAGCGGACCTCACCGAGAGGGGTAACCACAACTTTACGACAATTCATCTCCCTCAGTGGCTCGATAAGGCGACTGGAAAAATCGCTGCTTTTTAAAATATCGTCTTTCTTCCGCGCGTCATTGTGGCGAACATAGTGTACCTGACCGTAAACTTTCCCTCTTTGCTTTACAGGGTTGATGCCTCTTACAATGTAAAGTCCTCGCTTGTCGTCTTTTTTATCCAGTTCGATCATCTCACCGCCGGCAAGGGAAAAGACGAATTCCTTACCTTCTCCGTGATTGCGTTTTATGACAGGCTCTTTATCCTTCCGCCTGCGATAGGCCTCGAGCATGTTCACCACATAGCCTTCCCATTTTATATTGCCTTTTTTATCTTTAGTTTCTACAATTTCCATATGGTGGTTAGAGTCTGATTGAACATATCGGGTTTTAAAGTCTTTGCCCACACGGAAGGGTTCAAGGTTTATGCGTATTTTAACCCTGTGAATTGGAATCCTATGCCCGTCTTTTGTCTTAATATAAGGATGGTTTTCAGGTGATTTAAAAGCCTTCTTAGGGTTCTTTTCTCCAAGTTCCTCAAGTTTTGCCTTAATCCGCTCACGCACTGTGCGGTCACCTATTATGTCTTCACCTTCAATATCCTTTTCACTGAGGCCTGAAATAGGCTTTCTGGTATGGACATATGTTTTCTCTTTTTCGCCCTTTTTAGGTGGACTGTAGAATGTCTCTTCATGGAGTGCACCACGCACCCTTTTAGAGACCCTATGAGAGACCTTTATCTTATTAACTGCATTTCTCACATCCTGAAGAAAGCCCTCCCATGGCAGTTCTGCTTTTCCAGAAAGGCGTGTTCCTTTACCACTTTTTACTGCCCTGCTTAAGGCTTCTACAGTTGATGGCTCAGTCAATGCCACTACTATTGCGTCTATGGCATGATGCCTGTGGTCATCCCTTGATTTTCCGGGGCCATCTCTTAGTATGGAATTCAGACCCCATGCATTTCTGAGACCTGCTGTAATCTGCCCTCCTCTTATTGCTTGAAGCCTTCTTTTTCCATCAGGGTCTATGCCATCATCATTAAGCCCGCCATAAAGAAGACCGAGGTATTGCTTTGCAAGCTTGGATGCATATCGTGTGTCATTCAACTGTCGAGAAGTGAAATCATCCAGAAAGGCTTCTAAGTCTTTCTCTGTAAACTTAAAGCGTTTAAGCTTCTCATCCCTCGCATCACCTTTAAAGTTTTTAACCCTTGAAATGATTTCATCCCATTTTTTTGTGGCATGGTAAGCCTCGTAAGGGGTCTTGTTGGATTTTTTGCGGTTTTCTTCTACAGCACAGAGAGTCTTATTCCAAAATGAATTATCAAGGCATCGGTCAAATGGGATTATGTGCTCAATATCAAACTGAGGGTATTCGCCAAGGAGAGCAGTTATATTAATCTCCCTGCCTGTATAAGGGCAATGCCAACCGCACTCTTCAGCAAGACGGACTTTCTCTATGTCTTTTTGTTTGGGTTTGGTGATTCCTGCCTCTTCTACAATCTTTTCTGCTACAGTTTTTCGTGCTTTTTCGTTTTGCCTCATCCTTTCCCATGTCTTTTCTCGCTGTTTTGCTGTTTGCCTGAGCTCTCTTGCAAGCTCTATTCGGATAACATCAGGCTTTCCATATCTTCCTGTGATTCCATTTACTACTCTGCGAAGCTCTGTTAGGGAACGCTCTACTATTGGGTTTCTGATTTCTCCGAAGGCTTCTGAACGGACAGGGGGAAGTGTGTCCATAGGCTTGGTGTTTCTTTCCCATTTATCAGGGTATATTTCTTTTATAGCTGTCTGGAGGGGCTTGCCCTTCTCAAGGAGAGGCAGGAGTTTCTCAATTGCTTTTTTTGAGAATGAACAATAGCCCTCTTCAGGCTCAATCTTACTAAGTTCTTTTGCCTTTTCCTCACTAAGCTTCCAGACCTTCATGCCCCGTTTTTTAAGGGTCTCTTCCTTGACAATGCTTCTCAGGTCTTCTACAACATGGGCTTGCTCTGTCTCAGAAAAATTTTTCCATCCCTCTCCAAAAACCTTTATTAATTTTTCAGATGTGCGGTTGCCCGGAATCTTCTCTTCTCCGCCTCTTTCAAGATTGAATCTTATTTTTTTAAATCCGGGCAGTTTTCGGATTTCGGAAAATTTTAAATCACCCTCTGTCTCAAGAATGTCTATCAAGCATATTCGTTCTTCAGGGCTGAGTTCACGCTCATTGCCTGTGTCTTTATCGAGAATGCGGAGATTATTCAAGGTTTGGAGGTATCTGAAACGCTGTGCAGAAAGAATTGCCCATGGAGCACGTCTCAAGTCTTTTTCAAGGTCGCATTTACCAATCAGGTGTTTTTGTTTTTTTATGGGGCGCTGTTTGTAAATAGCATGGTGAATACTTCTTTTGAGATCGTCATTGAGGATGTCAGGATAGTGGGATTTCTGTGCCTGCCAGATCCTTTCAAATTCATCTTCATACATTTGCCTTGAGGTATATCTGCCTCTGATACGCTCTAAATCGTAAAGTCTTGAAAAGTATTCTCCCAGTGTTTCCGCATCTGCTTTTGATATGTTTTCCTCAAGCTCGCTAATGGCTTTTTTTACCTTGCTTTTGTCTTCATCTTTTTTAGGCTTGGATTTACGATTGCTTAAAAAACCCCTGCGCTGACCGAGATGATACAGTGCCCTTCCTATTTCATAAGGAGAGAGTTTCTCTTTAAGTGCGCGTGTGCGGATGGTGTATGGTGAGCCCAGTTTCCTGTCAAGCTCTTCAAAGAAAGAGTGTCTTTTATCTGGTTTGTCAACCTCACCTTCAGGCAGAAGCCCTGCGGACTGAAGCAAGCGGGCAAGATTATGAAGCCGTTTTGATCGTCGCTCTATCTGTCGTCGTATAAGGCGTTTTTCGCGTCGCTCAACATTACGGGATTTACCCTTTCCATCCATCTCAAGTTCAGCAAGCCCTGCCTCAAATGCTCGGACACCTGTATTAAGGATAGAACCTTTCTCAATCAATGCCCAGCCGAGCGAGTTTGTGCCGATGTCAATACCTAAGATAGTCTGCTTATCCATTTGCCCTCCCAAAAAACCCCTTGACAGGGAATTTTAAATTATGGTATATAATTAGCATTATACTTGAGCGGCGGTTGTTGTTCAAGTCCTAGTAAGGACAGACAACTGTCTGAAGGTTATGCCCTACGGGGCAGCCAAAGCCCGTGCAATCACGGGCTTTTTTAATTTTTGGTCTTTTAAAAGCTCATCCCTCGCAATGACAGGAAGGGTTGTCGGAGAATGACCCCTCACCCTCGCCCTCTCCCGCAAGGGGAGAGGGGAAATGAAAACCATAGTTCACTTTTTACTTGACAAAAGGGATTAAATCCTTTACTATATGACTATAGTTTATAAGAAACTGGGGAAGACAGGTCATTCCCGCTTGTCGGGAATCGTTCTTTAAGAAGGATTCTGGACAAGCCAGAATGACAAGCTGGACAAGACAGAATAATGGAAGGGGTGCAGAATGACGGGGATTAATGTTAATTATTAAAGCAAAATTAAAGCAGGAATCCTTAAAAATCAATAACTTAGGAGATACCCCCCTCCCCCTATTAAATTAAAGCAAGGGTAAAGTGGTATAATTAGCCTACAGACAGAAAATGGAGGTCATAGTGAAAAAGGAAATAGCATTTATATCGGTAATGATGATTTTAGGAATAGCTATCGGTTTTGGAATAATGATGGTGCTTATGGCTGTCAGTGTGCCATCGCCATCGAACCTGCTTTTAACGCCAGTAGAGAAGGGAAACTTCGAGTCCATGCAGAAAAACCTCCAATGGGTAACAGGGCCGTGGACTCAGAATATTTTTATAGCAATCCTTATTTTGCTCCTTGTAATAACACTTATATTGTTTATCCTGAACCTAAACCCTAATATCAAGAATGCATTCAAGCAAAAAGGTGGAATCCTAAAGGCAGTTGCAGTCATAGTCATCTCGGCAATCTGGATTTTCATGCTATTTGTCCCTGTTGGCAAGTATCCTGAATTCGGTCTCGAGAGACCTGAAACTTCAATGTTTTTCCTATTTACTTTTATAACTGGGCTCCTATGGCTCGTTGCAGGAGAGATGGGCTGGGCAGGGGATTTTTCCTCAGGGGGGGTGAAGGTCGAGGAAAGGCATTCGATGCCTATGCAGAGTTTTCTCATGGGAGCAATCACAGGCAGTTCGGTTTATACCCTCTTGATTGCTACAAACTGGACATTTAAGAAATACTTCATCATGATAGCCGAGACCGAGGTGCTCGATAAGTCGGTAGAGCCCTCTATGCTTGGAATTAAAATGCTTGGATACGGACTGATGGCTATGTTTTGCATTTTATTTGGCATTATAGCCATGCTAACCGTTTCGCTTTCGCCAACATACAGGACAAAAACCCAGAGGCTTATCCGCCTTGTTTTTCCTGTTACCTTGTTTTTAATCGTGGCAGTGGTCATTACCTTTTTATATCAGAATGCAGACAGAAAATACGACCTCGGCAAAAAAGACATAGGAGAGGCAGTGGGGATACCCGATAAAGCCTCCTCAAGTAAGACAATCCTTTTATTCAAGGGCAAAAAACCAGCCGATATAGTCATTCAGGAATGGCCTTTGCAGGTATCAGGCTACGGGGTTTTTACGAAAGGCACAATAGAGCTGTCTTATGAAAACCTGAAGAAGGCCCAAGACTATCTTAAGGCACATAAAGAGGGCTCTATATTCAACAATGCAATTCGGGAGATGCTTTATAAAGGATATTATGCATTGTGGGATGTCAATAAAGCCATGGAGATGCAGTTTTCAATATCCGAGCACTTAATGCTTGCCCGTATGATAATGCTCAACCGTTTGCAGGCTGTGCCTATAACAACGGAAAATCTCAGGTATCTTAAGGCATATGCCGATGAAAGCAGGTGGTACGTAGGTGGAAAATCCAACCTTAATATAGCAACGGCATTTATACATTTCGGTATGCCCGAAGAGGCAGATGCATGGCTTAAGAAGGCAAAGGAAAAAGGACAAGATATCTCAGAGGTTAAGATTGAAACAGTCCAGACAAAGGGTAAGGTCTCAGGCAGGATAACCCTGAATAAAGGTAATCCTCTATCTATTGCCAAAGTGGCAATCCTGAAATATCAGGGCACGCTCGATAAAATAGAGGACTGGACCTTGATCTCGAAGCTGTTAGATGTAAGGCAGTTGGATTCTCAGGGAAGATTTGTATTTGACAACCTTGGGGATGGACAATATCTTTTGGCAATAATGACAGATAAAGAAACTATTCCCTATAGTATTCCATCCGAAAACCTAAAGGTCAAAAACCCACCAGGTGTGCTTAAGCTCGAAAGGAAAACACCTGTCCTGAATCTAAGTGATATAGATATTAGCTTTTGAATACAGGTTTTTCGTCCTCTATATCAACTTTAATCATATCGCCTTCATGGAATGTGCCATCTAAGATTTTAAGCGAAAGAGGATTAAGGATTTCTCTTTGAAGTACCCTTTTAAGTGGTCTTGCTCCATAAACAGGGTCGTATCCAACCTCTCCGAGCCATTCCTTAGCAGACTCAGAAAGGGTAATGTCAAGCCCTTTTCCTTCGAGAAACCTTCTCATCCTTTCTACTTGTATAACGACTATATTTTTAAGAACCTCTTTTGAAAGAGGGTTGAAGATTACTATCTCGTCAACCCTGTTAAGGAACTCGGGCTTCATAAAAGCTCTGAGGTCTTCCATCACCTTATCCCTTAATGCCTTATCATTAGCGACCTGCCAGTGAAGGGGCCTCTTTGCCCTTTCCGAGAGGATTTCCTGTATATGGCTACTTCCGATATTAGAGGTCATTATGATGACTGTGTTTCGGAAATCCACTGTTCTTCCGTGACCATCCGTGAGTCTTCCGTCATCGAGAACCTGTAGAAGAAGGTTGAAAACCTCTGGGTGTGCCTTTTCTACCTCATCGAAGAGAACGGTTGAGTAAGGCCTTCTTCTAATCGCCTCTGTAAGCTGTCCTCCTTCTTCATAACCAACATAGCCAGGCGGTGCGCCTATGAGCCTCGAGACAGTATGTTTTTCCTGATACTCAGACATATCTATTCTGACCATTGCGTTTTCATTGTCAAACAGAAACTCTGATAAAGCCCTCACAAGCTCTGTTTTCCCAACACCAGTTGGGCCTAAGAATATGAATGAGCCAATGGGCCTGTTTGGGTCCTGTATTCCTGCCCTTGCCCTTCTGACTGCATTCGATACAGAGGTTATTGCCTCGTCCTGACCAACTACCCTCGAGCGAAGCCTCTCTTCCATGTGAAGAAGTTTTTGAATCTCTGTCTCGAGCATCCTTGAAATAGGAATGCCTGTCCATTTAGAGACTACCTCTGCAATGTCTTCCTCTCCTACCTCTTCCTTGAGCATCTTTCTTTGTTTCTGCTTTTCCAATAGTTTTTTATTTTCCTCATCGAGGGATTTCTGAAGTCCCAAAAGAACCCCGTATCTTAGCTCTGCGGCTTTTGCGAGGTCCCCATCCCTTTCAGCATGCTCAGACTCCATCTTTGTCTTTTCTATCTGCTCTTTTATGTCCCTTATCTTTTGAATTGCCTCTTTTTCGCTCAGCCACTGAGCCCTTAGCTCATCCCTTTTAGATTTCTGCTCAGCCATCTCCTTTGAGAGCTTTTCGAGTCTTTCTTTTGCATCAGGAGAGCCGTCTTTCTGAAGTGCCTGTCTTTCGATTTCATGCTGTCTCAATTTTCTTTCTATCTCATCCAGCTCAGAGGGCATACTGTCTATCTCCATCCTAAGCTTAGATGCTGACTCATCAATCAGGTCTATTGCCTTATCAGGTAGAAACCTGTCTGTGATATAGCGGTTAGAAAGCATAGCTGCGGATATAAGGGCAGAGTCCTTTATCTTGACTCCATGATGAACCTCGTATTTTTCCTTAAGCCCCCTTAGGATTGATATAGTGTCTTGCACCGAAGGCTCTTTTATGTAAACAGGCTGAAACCTTCTTTCCAATGCAGGGTCTTTCTCTATGTATTTTCTATATTCATTAATGGTAGTTGCACCTATACATCTCAAATCCCCTCTTGCCAATGCAGGCTTAAGCATATTCGAGGCATCTATTGCACCTTCTGCGGCACCTGCGCCAACGAGGGTATGTAGCTCGTCTATGAAGACAACAACCTTTCCTTCGGCGGCTTCTATTTCCTTAAGAACTGCCTTTAGCCTTTCTTCGAACTCCCCTCTAAACTTACTCCCTGCAACCAATGCTCCTATATCCAATGCAGCAACCCGTTTGCCTTTAAGTGTCTCCGGCACATCGCCCTGAACGATTCTCTGTGCTAAGCCCTCTGCAATTGCAGTTTTTCCAACACCCGGGTCTCCTATGAGAACAGGGTTATTCTTCGTTCTTCTCGAAAGCACCTGTATAATGCGTCTTATCTCATCGTCCCTTCCAATGACAGGGTCCAATTTGCCTTTTCTCGCAAGCTCCGTAAGGTCTCGGCTATATCGGGAAAGTGCCTGATATTTTTCCTCTGGGCTCTGGTCTGTAACCCTCTGTGTTCCTCTTATCTCCTTCGTCGAGGAGCGCACCTTGTCTCCTGTTATGCCATACCTTTTGAGAAGCTCCGAAAGCCTTCCTGTCTGCTCGATGATTGAAAGGAGGAGATGCTCTACACTTATATATTCGTCTGTAAGGTGCTCTGCCTCTGTCTCGGCACTTTCAAAAACCTCCTTAAGCGAAGGCGATATATAAATCTGTCCAAGTGGTGTTGCACCTGAGACCTTTGGAAACCTCTCCATTAACTCCGATATGTCCTTTTTGAGATTATTAGGGTCAACACCGAGCCTTCCTATAATCTGTGAGACTACGCCTGAACTGTCTTTAAGAATGCCCATGAGGAGGTGTTCGGGCTGTAGCTCCTGATTGCCCAGTTTTTCGGCAAGCCTTTGTGCCTCCTCAAGTGCCTCCTGACTTTTAATCGTCAGCTTTTCAAATCTCATTTATTCCTCCAGAAATATCTTTTTAATCTTTATCTGAAAGTCATGCCTCATCTCATCCTCGAGAAACTGCATCATCTCCTGAACTTCCCCTTGTAAAAGCTCAAGCCTGTGCCTCATTCTGAGGATTATGTCAACGCCTGACCTGTTAACCCCAAGCTCTCTTGAGAGCCTGAGTATCAAAGCTATCTTCTCTATATCGTCTTCTGAATATAGTCTCTGCCTTCCCGACCTTTTGGGCATTATAAGCCCTTCCCTTTCATATACCCTTAGTGTCTGGGGATGAACATGAAGCATCCTTGCCGCAACGCTTATCATGTATATGGGCTCGTTTTTGTCTCTCATCTCTGTTTTACCATCCCCTTTCTTGGGCTTTCGGTATAAGAGGCTTCTATTTCTTTAATGGCATCCTTTGCCTTTTGAGATAGGTCCTTTGGCACTACTATGGAAACATCGACATACATATTGCCTTTTCCTCCTTTTGGTGATGGAAAGCCCTTTCCCTTAAGCATGAATCTCTGATTGCTTTGTGTATGAGGAGGAAGACTCATCATAGCAGTGCCATCTAATGTAGGGACTTCTACTTTTGCACCTAAGACTGCCTCTCCGAAAGTGACAGGCAGTTTAAGATATATGTCAGAGCCTTTTCTTTCAAAAAGCGGATGATGCCTTAGACTTATCCTTATATGCATGTCCCCTGATGGGCCTCCCCGAGTTCCTTTATTTCCCATGCCCCTTAGCTTAACCATAGAGCCCTCATCCACACCTGAAGGAATCTTGACATTTAAGGTCTCTGTGAATTCCTCCTTACCGGTTCCTCTACATGCCTTGCATGCCTTTAGAACCTTTCTCCCTATGCCTCTACATGAAGGGCAGGGCTCAGAGAGCCTAAAAAACCCCCTCGAGGTCTGAACCTTGCCTGTGCCTTTACACCTATCGCATGTTACTGTTTCCTCGGCACCTTTTCCAGAGCAGAGCTTACAGTCTATCTCTCTTGTCACTGTTATCCTCTTTGTTAGCCCTGAGAATGCCTCTGAAAATGTGACTGCCATGTCCATGACTATGTCAGAGCCTCTTCCTGGACCTGCCTCCTTCATTCCCCATACATCTCCAAAAATATCTCCAAAGCCAAACTCAAATATGTCCTCAAACCTCGGTGCACGCTCAA
Source organism: Nitrospirota bacterium (assembly GCA_016207905.1). Classification (NCBI taxonomy): domain Bacteria; kingdom Pseudomonadati; phylum Nitrospirota; species Nitrospirota bacterium. Next base: position 10,832 of record JACQZC010000003.1, read on the forward strand.
ACCACTCTCCACCTGGCTCAAAAGGAGACCTTCCAGACCTGTCATACTCTTCCTTCTTCTTTGGGTCACTTAAAACAGCATATGCCTCGCTTAGCTCCTTGAACTTCTCCTCAGCAGTCTTATCCTTGGGATTAAGGTCTGGATGATACTTTCGGGCAAGCCTTCTGTATGCCTTCTTTATGTCCTCTGAAGAAGCATCCCTGCCTACCCCAAGTATCTCGTAATAATCCTTTACCTTTGCCATCTTATCCTCTATGGTTCATAGTATATCAATTAAGTCGGTTCATGTCAAGTCTTAGTTTTCCTTAGAACCATTTCTTTACATCTGCTTTAGTTTATAGGGAGGGGGGGTGCCTCATAACCCATTGATTTTTAAAGATTCCCATGTTGATTAAGTTGATATTTATCAACCTTACCCCCTTTTCAGGAATTTAGTCTTTGCTTTAGTTTAAGGTGGTTGTAATCCCTTTTCATATTCACCCCTTCCCTATAAACTATAGTTAGATAATAACACTACAAAAGTTATTTGTCAAGTAAAAAATGAACTATGGTTTTTGTTGGTCATTCCCCGACTTGTTCGGGGAATCCAGCAATCCCCTGCCTTTGAGATTTACCCTTTAAACTAAAATAACAGTATCATCTTTTCATGGTGTAAAATATATTATTGAAGGGATGATAAAGACGCCGGATGGAGGCAACATCAGGATACGAACAGTCTGGATTATAGATAAAGGTCAGGAGCGTCCGCGATTTGTGACTGCTTATCCAGTATAGAAAGGAGGTGTATTATGATTAAAGAATTGGATACAGTTGTTCTTACACACAATATAGAAGAATACGGGCTTAAAGAAGGAGATATAGGTGCTGTTGTTCACTGTTATGCTGAGGGTAGTGCTTATGAGGTTGAGTTTGTTACAGCCGAAGGAAGGACAATCGCAGTCCTCACCCTCACATTTAATGATATCAGGCTTATGAGCAATAAAGAGATTTTGCATGTCAGGGAATTTGCAGGGCAGAGTGCCTGAAGATGGTTAGGGTTGTTAAAAGGGGATGAAGGGGGATTACTAATAAAAATTCTCTGTATGGGTTCAAATACATGTGAGACTGAATGCGTCAATTAAATCACCCTCCCCTAACCCCTCCCATCAAGGGTGGGGTCGATAAAGCAAATCGCATTTTTCCTTACAGGACAGGTTTTTGCTTCCTTTTAATTACCCTCTCCCCTTGCGGGAGTAACTTGTCTCATATGTCCTGAACCCATACAGATGATTTTTACCTGTGGGTATTTCTGGTATAATAGATTATGTCAAGGGACATAAAAACCCTGCTTGGATTCACGATTATACTTATAGGCTTCCTGCTGGGCATTGGGGCAACATGGTGGCTTCTTTCAAAAGGCGATATTGTCCAGATTCTGCATGACCTGAAGGCTATGCTTCCTGGCTGGGGATGGCTTGCCCTTAAGGTAAGCCTCTCGGTAGTAGTCGGTGTCCTCCTCATCCTGCTTTTTATAGTAGCAGGCGTGATGGTCTTTGGAATGGAAGACAAAGAGGGGAAATAGATTGGAGATATTAATATTATGGGGTAGATTGTATCTCTATCTTGTCAACCTCACCTTCCCTCATGAGGAAGGCATTTATCTCAGGTGTCTCGGTTGTTAGCCCTATAATTATATAGACAGTATCGGGATAAAAGGCTAATCCTATGTCCCTTTGAGAGGGATATGGAGGTGAGGCAGGATGTGAATGGTATATGGCAAGCATCTTCAGTCCCTCTTTTTCTATCTCTTTCATGACCTGAAACTGCTCCCTTGAGTCCATCTCATAACTAACCTCCGAGTTATCGATGTTTTTCATCCTATAGAGTTTCTTAGCCTTCATATCTATGCCAGTTAGGATTCCACATGCCTCTTTTGGATAAGCCTCTTTTGCATGATGGATCATCTCGTTTATGATGGACACTGGGATAACTATTTTATTCATTCAGGGCTACCGCTCTATTGTGCAGTAACCTGCCTCGTAATCCAAGAGCTCTTTGATTGTAGGGTTTTCGCCGCACACAGGGCAGTCCGGGTTTTTAGGAACCTTTACTTTTCTGAATGAAGTCTTTAATCCGTTATAGATAAGGAGCTGGTTTTTAAGAATATCTCCTTTCCCTAATATAAGCTTAATGACCTCACATGCCTGAAGAGAGCCTATGACACCGGGCATCACACCAAGCACACCTGCCTCTTGACATGACGGCACAAGCCCTGCTGGTGGCGGCTCCTCAAACAGGCATCTATAGCAGTGTCCATCATTCGGGACGATTGTTGTAACCTGTCCTTCAAACTTCAAGATTGCACCGCTTACGAGAGGTTTTCCGAGCATCACACAGGCATCGTTTACAAGGTATCTTGTGGGGAAATTGTCAGAGCCATCAACCACAATGTCATAGTCTTTCAGGATGTCTTTGATATTGTCCTTTGTGAGCTTGCCTTTTATAGCATTGACCCTGACATCCGGATTAAGGGACTCAAATGTTGCTTTTGCCGATTCGACCTTTGGTTTTCCGAGTGTGTGGATGTTGTGGGCAATCTGTCTTTGAAGATTGCTTAGCTCCACAACATCGTTATCCACAATCCCAATCGTTCCAACTCCTCCTGCTGTAAGATAATAGCCAACAGGACATCCAAGACCTCCTGCTCCAACTATAAATACCTTTGCATTAAGGAGCTTTCTTTGTCCCTTTCCGCCTACCTCTGGAAGTATGATATGCCTTGAGTATCTCTGTAACTGCTCTTCTGTAAAGTCCATTAGTCCTTTTCCTTTTTTATGAGTAAGACCCAGTCTGTATCGTTAATCTTTTCATTCTTAAGTACCTTCTGACCGTGTTCTTCCATAGACTTTGGAATGCTCCTTGCGGCCTCAGGGTAATCTAACAAAATCTCAAGCACCTCGCCAACCTCCATATCCTCTATGGCAAGCTTTGCCCTTACAAATGTATGAGGGCAGACAAGACCCTTTATGTTTATCTTTTTGTCAGGCAATATGTCCATAAATTATTTTACAACATTGAAGGGGAATTTACCCCATAAAATCTAAAAAGTGGGGTGCTTAGCTACTAAGCAATCTGCGGTAATGATGTCTTTAAATAGTTTTTAATATTATCCAGCTTACTTTTACTTTCATTTATATCTTTTCCTGAGAAAGTTTTGCACAAGTATCTCGCTCCATAGCTATAGGCTTTCAGATCTCTATAATCTGAGTAAATGGGTTGGGAATTTAGGCCCACTTCGGTATCTCTCTGATAATGAGAAGCAGTATGTATATTCTTTGTAGAAAAAAAAGCTTCGATATAATGTAAAGCCGCATAAAATATTCCAGTCAAAACCCAATCTGCGAATGGAGTTGACTCGACCACGAAGGAGTTGACAAATCGCTCATTATGCCCTGCTTGTTTGATATGCTTATCAATAAGTGGCATTACTCTCTTTTAAATAACAGGGTTCCCCCTGCACTTATTATATATTCTGCATCAGATAACACACCAATATAAAAATCAAAATAAATACTTCTTGAGAAAAACTTTATAAGTTCTAATTCCTGCTCATAAATACTCTTTTTAACCTTATCGTTCAGTTCGTCAATAATACTCCAGATATGGAAAGTGATATCTGATTCTCTTAGGATGTAAATTTGTTTTAGTTCCTGCACTTTTGATAAATAATCAACAACTATAGTTGTGAAGGATGCTACATCAAATTTAGGTTCACTCTCACTTTTTAACCAAATCACTTTTTCAGGTGATCGCCATTCTGTCTCCGATAAAAATGATTCTTCCTCTCCTTCTTTATTTAATTTTGAAGAGGTACATCTTGATACCACAAATTTACGACTTTTTGTAGTATGAACAACTGCATTAGAAGTTCTTGGGTTTAAAGTAGCTTCCACAAATACCTCTAATTATCGCTTTTTAAGTTCATCAGGAACTATTGCCGAAACAACATTGGTAGACTTGACCATGTAGATTGGATTTCCTTCCTGATCGTATTGATTATCAACCTTGACGACTTCGGTAGCAATAGATTTAAACTTTAAAACGGTCCCATCAGATAAAAGATACTGATTCCAATTTTCTTGGCTCGAATTGATGTCAACGACAGTAGCATCGACAAATTCACTGCCTTGTGGAACTTTTATTTTTCTTCCCATAGCCCCTCCTTGCTTTAATTTAATCACAGGCTTGTATAAATGTCAATCTTACCTACCCCAATGTCTTTCTTACCTGCCACCTTCAACCCTTATGTAATGGGTTTTAGCAGTGACCACAGAGAGCTTGTCTATCTTTTTTACCGCATGGATGATGTCTTTTTCCTTTGCCATGTGTGTAAGAATTATGACAGGAACAGCCCCGCCTGCCCTTCTTCCTTTTTGAATGACTGATGCAATGCTTATGTCGTTATCGCCTAAGACACCTGATATTCGGGAAAGCACCCCTGGTCTGTCTAAAACAGAGAACCTGAAGTAATACATACTTTCTATTTCGCTGATTCCCTTTATCCTAAGTTCGCTCTTTTTACTGGTTGGGGACAATGTTTTTGCACCAAGCATAATCCTTTTTGCAATGCCTGCAATGTCCGATACAACAGCGCTTCCTGTTGGCAAACTGCCTGCGCCCATTCCGTAATAAAGGGTATCTCCCACTGCATCTCCTTTTACATAAATGGCATTAAACACACCGTCTATCTTCGAGATAAGATGCTCCTTTGGAAGCATGGTTGGATGCACCCTTAGCTCAACTTCCTTATCAGTGCATCTAACGATGGCAAGGAGCTTTATCTTATAGCCAAGCTCACCTCCGAACTCTATATCCTCTGGGGTAATCTTTGTTATGCCTTCTGTATAAACCTTATCGAATGAAAAGGGTATGCCATATGAGAGAGAGGCAAGGATTGCGAGTTTGTGGGCAGAGTCAATACCCTGTATATCCAATGTTGGGTCTGCCTCTGCATAGCCGAGCCTCTGAGCCTCTTTCAATGCAGATTTAAACTCCACTCCTTCATCGGTCATCTTTGTAAGGATATAGTTCGATGTGCCGTTTATGATTCCATAGATGGAAATAATCCTGTTTGCAATAAGCCCCTCTTTTATGACCTTGATTATTGGGATTCCACCTGCAACCGATGCCTCATAGCCTATCTCAACTTTAGCCCTGCCTGCCTCATGGAAAATCTCATTGCCATGAAGTGCTAAAAGTGCCTTGTTCGCAGTAACGATGTGCTTTTTATTTCTTATTGCCTTCACTATTAAGTCCTTTGCAAACCGAATCCCGCCTATAAGCTCAACCACTATGTCTATCTCAGGGTCAAAGATAATATCCTCTACATTGGTTGTGAGTATGCCCTTTGGAAGGCCAAGCCCTCTTTTTCTTTTTATGTCAATATCAGCTATCCTTTTGAGGTTTATTGGAAAGCCAAGCCTCTGCCTGAGTAGCTCCTTGTTTTCAAGAAGTATTCTTACTGTCCCTGTGCCAACAGTGCCAAGGCCTATGATTCCAACAGAGATACCTTTTTCTTTCAAAATATCCTCCGTGACTCTATAGCATAAATAGTGGCTGTTTTTCTGTCAAGAGGTTGTATGGGTTTAGGGTAAAGGAATAAAGAGGGGATAAGGGCAGTCCCCCTGAACCCCTTTACAAGGCAAGGTCAAGATGTTAAAATCTTCAATCACTTAGAGGAGGTCTTCTTCAGAGTTTCATCCAAAAAATCATAAAGGGGGTTTTGTGGCAAAAATAAAAACCGCACTCATAAGCGTCTCGGACAAAAGGGGAATCGTCGAGTTTGCAAAAGCACTTAATTCCATGGGCGTGAAGCTCCTTTCGACAGGCGGAACTGCAAAGGCATTGAGAGACGAAGGAGTGCCTGTAACCGATGTATCGGAATATACAGGTTTCCCAGAGATGCTCGATGGAAGGCTTAAGACCCTTCATCCTAAAATCCACGGAGGACTCTTAGCGAGAAGGGACAATAAAAAGGATATGGATGACCTCCTTAGGCACAGCATAGAGCCCATAGATATGGTTGTCGTAAACCTTTATCCTTTCGAGGAGACCGTCTCTAAGCCTGATGTGAAATTTTCAGAGGCAATCGAAAACATAGATATAGGCGGACCTACGATGCTCAGGTCAGCAAGTAAGAACTTTCAGGATGTGGCAGTAGTCGTTGACCCTAAAGACTATGACTTCATAATAGGGCAGATGCAGAGCCTCCATGGAGATTTGAGCTATAAGGCAAGGGTCAATCTTGCAAAAAAGGTCTTTGAGCATACCTCAAGGTATGACACGCTCATAGCGAATTATCTGTCAGAGGTTAGTGAAACCAAAGACGAGATTCCTCAGAAACTGACAATGACCTTTTCTTTAGGCTCTACATTAAGATATGGCGAAAACCCTCACCAGAAAGCCGCAGTTTATTTTGAAAATACAGACGGCTTAAGCCTTAAAGATGCAAGAATACTTCAGGGCAAGGAGATGTCTTTTAATAACTACTACGATACCCATTCTGCCTTAATGCTTGCCCTTGAGTTTAAAGTTCCTGCATGTGCAGTCATAAAGCATAACAATCCTTGTGGCTGTGCCATAGGGGAAAGCCCGCTCGATGCTTATACAAAGGCTGTAAAAACAGACCCTGTGTCTGCATTTGGTGGGGTCATAGCATTCAATACAAAGGTGGATGCATCTACAGCACTGGCTATCTCGGAGCTATTCGTGGAGGTCGTAATAGCACCTAACTTTACAGAGGAGGCATTGGGGATTTTCTCAAAGAAGCCCAATATCAGAGTTCTCGAGATGACCGATATGCTCAGAAAGCCCCTAAGGGGCAGGGACATAAAAAGAATAGTAGGAGGCATTCTCATTCAGGATTGGGATGCATTGGCAGTGGATGTATCCTTGATTCAGGCAGTTACAAAAAGAAAGCCAACCTCGCAGGAGCTTGAGGGGCTTTCATTTGCATGGAAGGTGTGTAAGCATATAAAGTCCAATGCAATAGTTTATGCATTTAAAGACAGGACAGCCGGCATAGGCATAGGACAGACAAGCAGGGTTTATTCTGCAAAGATAGGGGCTATAAATGCCCTCGAGCCGCTTAAAGGTGCTGTTGTAGCTTCGGATGGTTTCTTTCCGTTTAGAGACGGTATAGATGCCATATACAGGGTTGGAGTTACGGCAATCATCCAGCCAGGCGGCTCTGTGAAAGACGATGAGGTCATAAAAGCCGCTGATGAGCACGGAATGACCATGCTCATTACAGGCGTAAGGCATTTCAAGCACTAATGAATGTCCTCGTTATAGGCGGAGGCGGAAGAGAACATGCGATTGTCTGGAAGCTTTCTCAATCGAGACATGTTGACAAGATTTACTGTGCCCCGGGCAATGCAGGCATAGTAGAGCTTGCAGATTGCATAGATATAAACCTAAATGACTTTGAGAAGCTCCTTGATTTTGTCAAATACAACTGGATTGACCTTACAATTGTAGGACCTGAGGAGCCTCTTTCAAAAGGCATTGTGGATGCCTTTGAAAGGGAAGGCAGAAAGGTGCTTGGACCAAACAGGACTGCCTCTCAGATAGAATCGAGTAAGGTTTTCTCAAAGGACTTCATGCGGAGATATGGCATCCCTACTTCGGAATATAAGGTGTTTACATCCTATATACAGGCAGAAGACTATGTAAGGGTTAAAGGCACTCCTTTAGTAATAAAGGCAGATGGTTTAGCAGGAGGAAAAGGTGTCTTTGTCTCAGAGACGATAGACGATGCTATTTCGAGCCTCAGACTCATAATGAAAGAAAGGGCATTCGGAGAAGCAGGCGATAGGGTTGTCATAGAGCAGTTCATCCATGGCGAGGAAGCATCTTTTATGGCATTCACAGATGGAACGACTATAATCCCAATGGTCAGCTCTCAGGACCATAAAAGGGTCTTTGATGGCGACATGGGTCCAAACACAGGTGGTATGGGTGCATATAGCCCTGCACCTGTTATCACAACTTCGCTTGAATCGGTTATAATGGAAAAGGTCATGAGGCAGGCACTAAGAGGCTTCAAGGCAGAAGGCATAAAATACAAAGGTGTTCTTTATGCAGGACTTATGATTAAAGATGGGAAGCCCTATGTCCTTGAGTTCAATTGCCGTTTGGGTGACCCTGAAACACAGCCTGTACTTACACGGTTAGAAACAGACCTCGTGGAAATAGCATCTGCTATAGTAGAAGAGAGGCTTAATGACATAAGTCTCAAATGGAAAGATGAGGTTTCTGTATGCGTTGTCCTTGCCTCGAAAGGCTATCCTGGGAAATACGAAAAAGGCTCAACCATCAAAGGGCTCGATGATGTCAAAGGCATCGAGGATGTTATGGTCTTTCATGCAGGAACTGCATTTGATAACACAGACATCGTTACATCAGGCGGAAGGGTGCTTGGCGTTACTGCTGAAGGAAAAGACATCCCTGATGCAAGAGAAAAGGCATACAGTGCAATAGAGAAAATCCATTTCAATGGAATGCACTTTAGAAAAGACATAGCCCAAAGGGCTCTCGAAAGGACTGCTGTATGAAGCCAAAGGTTCTGATAATAGTAGGCTCTGACTCAGACATCCCTGTTATGGAGGAGGCAGGAAAGGTCCTAAAGGATTTCAATATTCCTTTTGACATGACAATTGCATCTGCCCATAGAAGTCCTGAGAGGGTTCTAAAGATAGCCACAGGTGCTGAAAAAAGAGGTATAGAGGTCATCATAGCAGGTGCAGGCATGTCAGCACACCTTGCAGGAGTTATTGCCTCTCATACCATACTTCCTGTCATTGGAGTGCCTTTAAGCTCATCCCCTCTTAGTGGGTTCGATTCGCTTCTAAGTATGGTTCAGATGCCAGGAGGGGTTCCTGTGGCAGTGATGTCTTTAGGCAAGGCAGGTGCCAGAAACGCAGGCATATTTGCAGTTCAAATCCTTTCAAGGAAAGACCTCTTCTTAGAGAAAAAACTTCATGCGTTCAAAAATAAGCAGGCAAAACAAGTCGAGGAAAAGGCAAAGGGGTTACGATAGGGCACAGGCACACCTAAAATTGCCGATAGAAATCCTCTCAACCGTGATACAAAAATGTTAAATTAATCTATGAGCAGGACTTCTGTTTTAATCAGCAAGCCTATCATTCACCTGTGCCTCATAGCTCTCATCGGCATTCTTTCATACTCAAATACCTTCAATGTGCCGTTTCAGTGGGATGAGCAAGAACTTATAGAAAATAACCCAATAGTGAAAAACCTCTCTTATTTCCTTGAGCCATCTAAAGCAAAACTTAAAAGTAGATATATTGGGTATCTAACATTTGCACTGAATTATAAACTTCATGGCACTGATGTCAGGGGCTACCATGTCTTTAATCTTACCATTCATATACTGAATGCTTTGCTTGTGTATTTTCTTGTTGTATTAACATTCAAGACACCTTTTCTGTCATTGCGAGGGACAGAGTCCCGAAGCAATCTCATTGCCCTTTTTTCCGCCCTTCTTTTTGTCTCACATCCTATTCAGACAGAGGCAGTTACATATATATTTCAGAGGCTTGCCTCTCTTTGTGCATTTTTCTATCTTCTTTCAATTGTGTTATACATAAAGTGGAGACTTCAGGTCACCCCCTCCCTCACCCTCCCCCATCAAGGGGGAGGGAAGTGGTGGGGGAGGCTGCACTACTTTAGGAGACTTTCCCCCTCCCCTCGCCCCCTCCCTTGACGGGAGGGGGCGAGGGGGAGGGTGATACCTCTATTGCTCTACCTTACCAGCATTCTCTCAGCCATCCTTGCCATGAAGACAAAAGAAAATGCATTGACCCTTCCCATTGTCATAGCCCTTTATGAATTCTTGTTTTTTAAAGGCACTTTAGGCAAGAGAATACTTTATCTTATTCCATTTCTTCTTACAATGCTTATTATCCCAATTTCTCTTATAGGGATTGATAAACCTGTTGGAGAAATAATAAGCGGAATAGAGCCTGCAACGAGGGGATACGGAGGCATATCAAGGCAGGACTATCTTTTAACTCAGTTCAAGGTGGTCGTAACATACATAAGGCTTTTGTTTTTGCCAATAAACCAGAATCTTGTCTATGACTACCCTGTGTACGATTCGTTTCTTACACCACAAGTGTTTTTATCCTTTTTATTTCTTTTATCTATCTTTGTCTTTGCGTTTTATCTACTTTTGAGGCCTAAGTCCTATCCTGTATTGCGGTTTATTTCCTTTGGAGTCTTCTGGTTTTTTATAGCCCTTTCAGTTGAATCAAGCATAATCCCAATACCAATGATTATAAATGAATATAGGGTGTATCTGCCCTCGGTTGGGGCATTCTTTGCTTTTATGTCTGGAGTATTTCTGTTGGCAGAAAGGCTCAAAAGCAAAAAGGCACAGACATATGTCCTTTCTTTATTGGTTCTTATTTCCATTGCACTTTCATCTGTTACATATGCACGAAATACTGTGTGGAAAAGCTCAATAAGTTTATGGGAAGATGTAATTAAAAAATCTCCTCACCGTGCAGACGCACATTATAATCTCGGCATTGTTTACCATGAGAAAGGCTTGCTTGACAATGCCATAGAACAATATCAGATTGCATTAAGACTAAGGCCGGATTATGCAAAGGCATACTATAATATCGGCGTTGTTTATGATAAGAAA
>JACQZC010000004.1 GCA_016207905.1 Nitrospirota bacterium
AGGCTGATGCTACGGATGACAAAACAGCTTATTTGAACAAAATGAAAAAGATTGAACGCTCTAACGATAAAAATGAAGATATTTCAAGCACTTAGGGAATTCAAATTGAACCTATAAAAAAAGGAGATGGCAACGATTTTTTATGGTGACAGGAGAGGGCATCATAAAGGAATGTTCCACGTGGAACAATTTATGGAACATTTATCCCGAAGGGTCGGGATTTATACCGAGGGTCTTAATCTTTCTATGGAGGTTACTTCTTTCTATGCCTAAGGCATCTGCTGTTTTTGAGACATTCCAGTTGTTTTGAGCAAGCTGATTCAACAGAAAATCCTTTTCAAAGGCATCCTTTGCCTTCTTAAGGTTTTTATGCGTTAAATAATCTGTCCTGAGCGTTTCAGGGAAAAGGATGTCTTTTCCCTCTATAACATCACCCGATGTCATTATCACGAGTCTCTCTATCGTGTTTTTAAGCTCCCTTACATTCCCATGCCAGTGTTGTTCCATGAGGCTTTTTAATGCAGGCTCAGAGATTTTCTTAGGAGGTTTTCCGTATTCCTTAGCTATTGTTTCGAGGAAGTATTTCACAAGGAGAGATATATCCTCTTTCCTTTCTCTTAATGGTGGTATGGATATGGGTATGACATTTAATCTAAAGTAGAGGTCTTCCCTGAATGTGCCTTTTTTGACCTCCTCTTTGAGGTCTTTGTTCGTTGCGGCTATGACTCTCAGGTCTACCTTTATGTTCTTACTACCTCCGACCCTTTGAAATTCCTGTGTCTCCAATGCCCTGAGGACCTTTGCCTGAGTCTCAGGGGACATATCTCCAATCTCATCTAAGAAAAGCGTGCCTCCATCTGATACCTCGAACTTTCCCTTCTTTTTCTCGAATGCACCAGTGAATGAACCTTTTTCATGTCCAAAAAGCTCTGATTCGATAAGCTCATGAGGGATTGCCGCACAGTTTACCTCGACAAAAGGCATTTTAGCTCTCGGAGAAAGTTCATGAATCAGCCTTGCCGTAAGCTCCTTTCCAGTGCCTGACTCTCCGAATATAAGGACAGTGCTTTTGGTTTTTGAGACTATTTCTATCTGGCTTAAAAGTGCTTTTATAGCAGTGCTTTCTCCTACAAGCCGATGTTTTTCCATGAGAGACTCTCTGAGGGCTTTGTTTTCAGCCTCAAGCCTCTTTTTCTCGAGTGCCCTTTTAGCGGTAAGTGTAACCTTTTCCAGAGAAAGGGGCTTTTCTAAGAAATCATAGGCACCCATCTTTACTGCCTTAACTGCAAGCTCTATATTTCCATGTCCTGAAATCATAATCACAGGAAGCTCTCTATTTATGGAGCGAATCTCTGCAAGTGCCTCGATGCCATCCATTCCCGGAAGCCATATATCTAAAAAAACAATGTCGAGAGGTTGCTCCCTGATAGCAGGAATGGCAGATTCTGCTGACTCCGAAAGAAGCACCCTATAGCCTTCGTCCTTTAAGATATCAGAGAGGCTTTCTCTTATACCTGCCTCATCGTCTACTACTAATATGACAGGCTCAGACATTTAGTACCTCCTTTATGGGAAGCTCAACTATAAAAACACTTCCATGTGGCTTATTGTCAGAGACCCTGATACTTCCTCCGTGCTCTGCTATAATCCTGTCTGCAATGGCAAGTCCAAGTCCTGTGCCGTGTTTTTTCGTAGAAAAATAAGGAAGGAAAAGCCTTTCTTTATCCTCATCCTTTATGCCAGGGCCATCGTCTGCTACATCCAGATGTAGCCTGTTTTCGGCATAGTCGGTCTTTACCATCACTCTGATATTTCCGCCTTCTTCCATTGCAGAGACTGCATTGTCAAAGAGATTCATAAAGACCCTCTTGAACTGCTCGACATCAACCTCTGCGATTGCATCATTGCCCTCTATAGTTATGGAAAGGTTTTTATAAGCCCTGTAGAGACTTGCGACCTCTTCTATTACGGGCTTTATCCGAGAGGGATGCTTTTTTATCTCAGGCATCTTTCCAAATCTCGAGAACTCATCTACGAGCCTTTTTAATCCCTCCACCTCTTTTATTATAGTATTTGTCGAGCGCTCAAATATCTGGCTAAAGTCCTTATCTTTTTCCAGCCATTTCTTAAGCATCCTTTCTGTAGAGAGCCTTATTGGTGTAAGGGGGTTTTTTATCTCATGTGCGATTCTTCTTGCCACCTCCTGCCATGCAAGCACCCTTTGTGCCTTAATAAGGTTTGTAAGGTCGTCAAAGACAACTAAGACTCCGAGGTGTCCTTCTCCTGAGTCCCTGAGCCCTGTGAGTGAGACCCTTAGTATGATATTTCTTGAGCCAATCGATAGAGTCACCTCTTTTTCAACTGCCTTTAGCGTAAAAAGGTTTATGTCCTTTATGAATGCCTTGAGCTCCTCCGAGTCAATCCCCTCAAGAATACTGCTATAGTCTTTTCCAATGACATCGTCCTTTGAGAGCCCTAATATATTCAGGGCAGAGAGGTTTATTGTTGCCACCCTTCCTTTTGCATCTAAGAATATGACTCCGCTTTGGATATTACCTAAGATATTTTCGAGATAAAGCCTTCTTCTGTCTGACTCCGTGAGGGCTCCTTGGAGGGACTCCTTGCCCTCGCTTATCTCTTCCACCATGCGGTTAAAAGAGGTAATCAAAAGCCCGATTTCGTCTTTGCTTTTAGTTTCTTTGACCCTCACCGAAAGGTCGCCTCCGGCCACCTTCTCTGTTGCCTCTGCAAGGTATGTAACAGGCTCTGTAATCCTGCCTGCTATTCTGAGGGAAGCCCAGATTGACAAAAATATAATCATAAGGCTTGAAAAGCCCAATATTAAAAGAAAATTCAGCTTAATAGGCATGCTCCATGACTCAATCTGTATATAGTCCTCATATGTCTCCTTAATCCTTTGCACATTCTCCGATATATCAGATGGGATAAAGGACTCTACGACAATGACTCCTTCTTGTTTTGAAGGCACTACTGCCCTTACCATGTCTTTGCCCTTAAAAGAGATGACCTCTACAGAGGAAGAGCCTGAAAATGCAGTTCTTACAGGGTCTGTGGCATCACTTGGCATTTCCCTAAGCCGTATGACCTTATATGACGGTGGAAGGCTTATTCCTTGTCTTGCCATCTCAGCATACTCAAGTGCTCTTTTCCTTTCAAACTCATAAAGGGCTTTTGCAATCTCGAAGCTTTCTTCAACAGGCTTTCTCATGGAGGGGCTAAAGAGTCTCTCTATGTAATTAGTGCCAAGACCACTTGCAGTTAAAAACAAAAGCACCGAAGGAATGGCGGTAAGGACAACGAAAAACAAGACTACCTTTGTCTTAAACCTGTAGCCTGGCACCTTGCGTTTTCTTTCCATATAAAGGTCTCTCAGGCTTCTCAGAACAAAAAACATGAGGACCAGAAGCCCTGCTATGTTAATGTTTAAAAGCAGGAAGAAAATGAGCTTTTTAGAAAGAGATGCCTCTATACTGACAAAAAACAGCTCTACAAGAGATGCAATTGCCACAAAACCAATGATACCGAGAACTATCAAAATGGGTTTCTTCACCTTCATTTTTTGTTGCCTTTGCCAATTGAAAACACCTGTGAGTCTCTAAATATGCTGAATTCCACCTGCTTTACGAAAAACAAAAGATACCCGATTACAGGCGGAAGTCTTCTCAGCCGTGACTCCACCGAGACTCTAACAAAGTAATCATCCGGCTCAAGCTCGGCTACATTTGTAAGTTTCAGCTCGCTGATGCTTGAAGCCCATGCAGAAAGAGGCTCACAGCTTTGGAATCTCTTTTCTATGAGGGTTGTTCCGTCAAAGGTGGTTAAAATGTATTCCTTTTTTATTGGGTCGCATTTAAGTGTCCTTGTAATGACCTTTCCTAAGACAAACTCATCGGGCCATGCCCTCCAGACCCTAAAAAGGTCTACATGGAATATAAATTCCTTGTCAATTCCGTTTTTAATGGCACTTAGCTCTTTTTCGCCAAGGTTAAGTGTAGCAGAGACAATGATAGTTTTTTCGCTGACCAACACCTTTGGCTCTGAAATATCGATAGCCTCAGAAAGGGATGGAACTATCAAGGCACATATTGCAAAATATAAGATAAATCTTGCAGGCAACAATTTTTAGCTTGACATCTCCTTAGAAATTTATTTTCATTATAGCATAGGAGGGGCAGGCAGAGCCTACCCTCAAAGGAGGAGAAAATGGAGATTAAGGCAGTAAGGCTGGATGTACCGGAGGGGACTAATCTTATTTTAGGGCAGACACATTTTATAAAGTCCATAGAGGACCTCTACGAAGCAGTTGCGACAACTGTGCCGCAGGTAGGCTTTGGGGTTGCCTTTACAGAGGCATCGGGTCCCTGCCTTATAAGGACAGAGGGAAATGACAAAGCCCTCATAGAGGCATGTGTAAGAAACCTCAGGGACATATCAGGAGGACATGTATTTTGTATCATCCTTAAGGATGCATTTCCCATAAATGTCCTTAATGCCATAAAGAACTGTCCTGAGGTATGCAGGGTCTTTTGTGCAACTGCAAACCCTATTGAGGTCATTGTAGGACAGACATCTCAAGGCAGGGGAGTCTTAGGCGTTGTGGATGGCTTCTCCCCAAAAGGAGTTGAGACACCAGAGGATAAGGCACATAGGAAGGAGTTTCTAAGAAAGATTGGGTATAAGCTTTAGATAGCAGGAGGACGGTGCAGGCAGTATTTATTTCTGGATGCCTGCTTCTGCTTTATATCTTTCTGACATGTACTGAAATATCTGCACCCTCCTATTAAGCTGGTCTGCAACATAAATCTTATCATTGTCATCTACATATATCCCTTGCGGGACATCGAACATGCCTGGTCCTGGCCCAGTAATGCCAACGAATAAATAATTCTTTCCTTGGTTGTCGAATATCTGGAAGTTTCCAAATGCCGCATCAGTCACAAATATATAGCCATCTGGGCTAACCGCAATGCCCTTTGGCCTTGCAAACATTCCCGGTGCATTTCCATGCTCGCCTATTACTTTTGGCGGTTGGTCTCCCATTGGGTCAAGAATCTGAATCCTGAAGTTCATGGTATCAACCACATAAAGCAGTCCTTGGGCATCTGTTACCATCTGTGAAGGGTAATAGACCTGACCTGCAGCAACACCTGATTCTGCAACTCTCTTTATGAACTGACCATTTAGGGAATAGGCGGATATCTCATGTTTTTTAGAATCAGCGATATAAAGTATCTGTCTGTCTGAATCGAATGCCACACCAACAGGGTTTCTAAATTCACCTTTCTGGCCAATCGCATATTCGAAGGACCTTCTGATACGGTCAAATACAAAGACCTGACCGGACGCTCCATCGGCAACTGCGATAAGGTTATTTGTGTTATCCACTGCTACGCCAAGTGGAGAACGCCAGCTATATGGGTTACCGAGGGTGGTGAAGGTTTTCTTATCGGGATTCATTATAACCACCTGATTCCTGCGTGTGTCTGTCACATAGATGTTGCCGTCTTTGTCAACTGTAATGGCATGTGGCTTTTCAAATCTGAATGTCGGGTCAGAGCCAAATATCTTCTCTACAGTGCTTAACTCCCTTACATCCACATCTGTTATGAGGAATTTAATAAGTTTTATTTTCGGCTCATCAGGCGGTTTTGGCCATACATATCCGGAAAGGTCTATAGGTGGTGGGGCAGATGCGCAGGAGGCAAGGAAAACCACTGCTGATAGCAAAAGCAATAGCTTTAGTTTCATAAATAAATATAACATAAAGAAAAAGCTATGTTCAAGTGGCTGATTGCCTTCTTAGGCAGTCTGCTTTTCGTATATCAGGACAGGCTTTGCCTTCTTGTCTATGACATCGTCATTAACGAGGCATTCTTTTATGCCTTTCTGTGAGGGGATGTCGTACATCACATCGAGCATTATCTCCTCGAGGATTGCCCTTAGCCCGCGTGCACCTGCTTTTCTCTGAACAGCCTTTCGGGCTATTGCCGAAAGTGCGGACTCTGTAAAGACTAATCTTACGCTATCAAAGGAAAGAAGCTTCTGGTACTGCTTAATAAGGGAGTTTTTTGGCTCTATAAGAATCTTCACTAATGCAGTCTCATCGAGCTCATCCAATGTTGCGACAATCGGCATCCTTCCAACAAACTCAGGTATCAGACCATATTTAATGAGGTCCTCTGGCTCGACGAGGTTCAGGATATTGCCGATGTTTTTTCTTTCCTCGGGCAGGGCATGAGAGCCAAAGCCAACGACCTTTTTACCTATTCTTTTGGCAATTATATCCTCTAAGCCAACGAATGCACCTCCACAGATAAAAAGTATGTTTGATGTGTTGACCTGTATGTATTCCTGCTGTGGGTGTTTTCTTCCGCCCTGAGGAGGAATGTTTGCAGTTGTGCCTTCGATTATCTTAAGGAGTGCCTGCTGAACTCCCTCGCCCGAGACATCCCTTGTGATTGAGGGGTTGTCGGACTTCCTGCTTATCTTATCCACCTCATCTATGTATACAATGCCCCTTTGTGCCCGCTCTACATCGTATCCTGCGGATTGAAGGAGCTTTAGTATTATGTTTTCTACATCCTCGCCAACATAGCCTGCTTCTGTCAGGGTGGTTGCATCTGCTATGGTGAAAGGCACATCGAGGAGTCTTGCCAGTGTTTGGGCAAGAAGGGTCTTGCCTGTTCCTGTTGGGCCTATGAGAAGGATATTGCTTTTCTGAAGCTCGACATCCGATTCAGCAGGGCTGTAGATTCTTTTGTAGTGGTTGTATACGGCAACCGAAAGTATTTTTTTAGCCCTCCCCTGACTTATGACATAATCCTCGAGGGAGCGATTTATCTCCTTTGGAGTCGGAAGCTTTGGAAATGCTGGATGCTTTGAAGTCTCAGAAGAAATCTCATTGGCTATAATCTCGTTACAGAGCCCAATGCACTCGTCGCATATATAGACGGTTGGCCCTGCAATGAGCTTTTTAACCTCATCCTGACCCCTTCCGCAGAAAGAGCATTTAAAAGAAGAGCCTTCCTCTTTCTTTGTCGTCATGCCACTCCTGTTTTGGCTTTTATGCTGTGTATAACCACATCCACAATCCCGTAAGCCTTTGCCTCCTCGCCTGACATAAAGAAATCCCTGTCTGTGTCTGCCTGTATCTTTTCAAAAGGCTGTCCTGTGTGAAGTGCCAAGATTCTGTTTAGGGTGTCTTTTATTTTTAGAATTTCCCTTGCATGAATTTCTATATCAGTCGCAGGTCCATGAAACCCACCCATTGGCTGATGAATCATGATTCTCGAATGAGGCAGGGCATATCTTTTTCCCTTTGTGCCTGCTGAAAGTAAAAGTGCTCCCATGCTTGCAGCCTGTCCTATGCAGTAAGTGGCTATGTCTGGCTTTACATACTGCATGGTGTCATATATCGCAAGCCCTGCTGATACAATCCCGCCTGGGCAATTCACATAAAGGTGGATGTCTTTTGAGGGCTCTTCTGTCTGAAGAAAAAGAAGCTGTGCTATTACGGTGTTTGCGACATGGTCGTCTATTGGAAAGCCCACAAAGATTATTCTGTCCTTAAGAAGCCTCGAATATATGTCATATGCCCGCTCTGTCCTTCCTGTCTGCTCTATTACAATCGGTATAATGCTCATTCGGTCTCCTTACCTATTATAGCCTTTTCAAGTAGTAAATTTAAAACCTTTTCCTCGAACATAGAGTGTCTGAGTCCTTCCAGAGAGCCATCTCTCGTTACAAAATACTTTATTACATTCTCAGGGCTCAGCCTGAGCCTCATAGAAAGTGCCTTCAGCTCTTTTTTAATCTCATCCTCAGAAACGGTTATAGCCTCTTTATCCCCAATCATATCTATAATGAGCAATGCCTTTATGTTCCTTTGTGCCACAGAAGTCAACTCATCATCCGATACCTCATCCACAAGATTCCCCTTTAGTCTTGCCCTTTCCTTAAGATGCATAAGCTCTGTATGAAGAAGGGATTCAGGCACCTCGAATTCGTTTTCCTCTATTACCTTTTTTAAGACCTCTGCCTTGAGTATCTTTGCGACTGCATCTTTCTTTGACCTCATCAGCTCCTCAAAGATGTGCGACTTAAGGGCATCGAGGCTGTCAAAACCAATATCCTTTGCAAGCTCATCGTCAATAGAAGGCAGTGTCGGCTTTTTCACTTCCTTTATGAACACATTTAGAGCGAGACTCTTGCCTTTGAGTTCATCTATATGAAACACCTCGGGGAAACTCGCATTTAAGCTAAACTCATCGCCCTTTCTTTTATCTCTAAGCCCCTCGGAGAATTCAGAAGGGAAAAACTCTGTTCCTACCTTAAACATATGGTCATCTAAGGAGAAGGTTTCTGTCTTTATGTCAAAGACTGTAATATCTCCTGGCATTATCCCAGCGTCTGAGGGCTCATACACAGCCTTTTCCTCCTGAAGCCTTTTGAGTGTTGCCTCGATGTCCTCATTGCTAACATCTACAGAGATGTCTTTGACATTTATGCCTTCGTATCTAAGCGTCTCTAATCTTGGTCTGACCTCAACTGTCAGGGTTATGGAGAGGGGAGTTTTTCTTTTGAACTCTCCTCCTTCCTCTATAACCGGGTTTGTGACAGGTGTTATATTTGCCTCTTTGAGAGCTGTGCTATAGGAGTCGGAGATTATCTTTTCGAGGGCATCTGCCTCTGCCTTTTTACCAAATCTCTTCTCGAGAAGCGAGATGGGTGCCTTGCCCTGTCTGAAGCCGGGTATCTTTACTTCCTGCCTGAGCCTCTGAAGTGTGCTTCCGATTTCCTTCTCTATGGTCTCAGCAGGAATCTCGATCTTAAGTCTTTTTTTTGTTTTGCTTATATCCTCGACTGTCTTGAGCATCCTTTTAATTTAAGCAATAGAAAAAGGATTTGTCAATTTTCCCAAGCAGTCTGTCTTTTCGTTTACTCTGATTTCACATCAACGGTGGCTTCTTTTGCCCTTCGAGATGTAAGTGCTTCGGTGAGGTAGCCAACCACTGTTCCAAACACCGAACCAACAACAACACTTACTGCTCCAACGCAGAATATCCCGAGCACTACGCCTACCACTAAAAGCACCCTTACTGCTATATTGGGCTCAACAGGGCCTCCAAAAAGATGTGTCAGGGCTGTCAGCACTCCATAGCTTCCGAAATAAAATCCCGGAACAATCCCAAATACGAGAAATACGATTATTCCGACCACTGCTCCAATGTTTCTTCCTATCCTTGCACCAGTTGTCATCTCCAAGTCCTCCTTCATTGGTATTGATTTCTACCCTTAGAAAAAGCATTTTTCATGCCAGATATAAATAGCCGATATTTAAGGATATTGGGTTTTATGTTTTTTGCATTTCTGCAAAAGGCATTGTGGAAATGCGAAACAAAAAGGCAGTAGCAGGACTAAAAAGTCCTCCTACTGCCTTTAAGAGCCCGACTGAGTTTATTAGCTCAAGTGTTTGTTGACCAGCTTGGTCATCTCAAACATAGAGACCTGTCTTTTCCCGCCAAATACCTTAAGGAGATTTGCATCGGCATTTATATTCCGCTTGTTTACTTTATCCTGTAGTTTGTTTTTCTTGATGTATGCCCAGAGTTTTTTTGTTACCTCTGTTCTTGGAAGCGATTTAGTGCCGACTATCGGGGAGAGGGCTTCACTTGGGTTCATTGGCTTCATGAAAGCTGCGCTTGGGGTCCTCTTTACCTTTTTCTTGGCAGGCTTTTTTGCCGTCTTCCTTTTTGCTACTGATTTCTTGACCGCTTTTTTCTTAGCGGCTTTCTTTGCCATCTTCATAGCCATTTCGTCCTCCTTGGGTTTAATTTTTAATTCGGGAAATCTATTTCATTCCTATTAATCTACATTTTTTAAAATAACATGTCAATGAAAAACTTCAAGTATCTTGACTTTTAAAAAGGGGATAAAAACTTAGCACTTTTGATATAATATTTTTTATGCATCCCCATTCTGATTATGTCCCCCTTCATCTGCACACAGAATATAGCTTACTCGATGGTGCAATAAGGCTCGATGAGCTTATGGAGAAGGCATCCCTTATGAGGATGCCTGCTTTAGCCATAACAGACCACGGAAACCTTTTTGGAGCAGTGGAGTTTTACAGAAAGGCAACAAAGGCAGGCATAAAGCCAATTATTGGCTGTGAGGTCTATGTTGCTCCAAAGAGCCGTTTTGACAAATCAAGATCAGACCTTGATGAGGCATCCTTCCACCTAATCCTTCTTGCAAAGGACAACTCAGGCTATAGAAACCTTGTTTCTTTGGTCTCAAGGGCATATACAGAGGGCTTCTACTATAAGCCGAGAATAGATAACGACCTTTTAGAGCAATATAGCGGTGGCCTCATAGCCCTGAGCTCTTGCATGAAAGGCGAGGTCCCTTATTATCTCCATCGGGGCATGATTGACAGGGCAAGACAAACAGCCCTTCTCTATAAGCATATCCTTGGCCCTGACAACTTCTTTTTAGAGGTTCAGGACAATGGTATTTCGGAGCAATATGAGATTAACAAGAAGCTCATCTCGCTTTCAGAGGAGCTTCATATAGACATCGTTGCAACGAACGACTGCCATTACCTCGATAAAGAGGACTCTAAGGCACATGACATCCTTCTTTGCATTCAAACAGGCAAAACCGTTAATGACCCAAAGAGGCTTAGATTTAGCTCGGATGGATTTTATTTCAAGTCCCCTGAGGAGATGAAGACTGCATTCAGGGAGCTACCATCTTCTGTCCTTAATACGAGGGCTATTTCCGAAAGATGCAATGTGGAGTTTTCTCTTGGAGCAAACCTTTTGCCTAAATATGAGATGGCAGATGGCATGACCCCATATGCCTATCTCGAGAGGCTTGCCAAAGAAGGACTTAACGAAAGGTTCGATGGCAATCCTTCTTCGGTTTATCAGAAGAGGCTTAACGAGGAGCTTTCGGTCATAAAGAAGATGGGCTATGCATCGTATTTTTTAATTGTCTGGGACTTTATAAAGTATGCAAAAAGCCATTCTATACCCGTAGGACCTGGCAGGGGCTCTGCCGCAGGCAGTCTTGTCTCTTATTGTCTTGGGGTAACAGAGATAGACCCGATAAGGTATCACCTTATATTCGAAAGGTTCTTAAACCCCGAAAGGCTGAGCATGCCTGACATAGATGTAGATTTCTGCAAGGCAAAAAGGCCTGAGGTCATATCCTATGTCTCCCAGAAATACGGCAAAGACCATGTTGCACAGATTATAACATTTGGCACAATGGCAGCAAGGGCAGGGATAAGGGATGTTGCGAGGGCAATGGATTTCCCTTATCATGAGGCAGACAGATTGGCAAAGCTTGTCCCGGAAGGCACAAAGATAACCATTCAATCTGCACTCATGCTTGAGCCCCGGCTGGCGGAACTCTATAGCTCAAACCCAAAGATAAGGGAACTGTTAGATATAGCAATCCGTCTTGAAGGCATCGCAAGGCATGCATCTACACATGCCGCAGGTGTCGTCATATCCCCAATGCCACTTACAGACATCACACCCCTTTATAGAAACCCCACCGATGGAACGATTACAACACAATTCGATATGCAGGCAGTGGGGAGATTAGGACTTGTTAAATTTGACCTTTTAGGCTTAAAAACCCTGACTATAATAGAGAAGGCACTCGGATATATCAAGGAAAGAGGCATCACACTTAACCTAAAAGACCTGCCCTTAGATGACAAATTGACTTATGAACTGTTGTGCTCAGGCGAGACAACAGGGATATTCCAGCTTGAAAGCAGGGGGATGAGAGAGCTTCTGCTTAAGATGCAGCCCGAAAGGTTCGAGGAGCTTATAGCATTAGTTGCCCTTTATAGGCCAGGGCCAATAGGAAGTGGAATGATTGAGGATTTCATAAAGAGGAAAAAAGGCATGGTTACTGTCAAATATGAGTTTCCTGAGCTTAAGGAAATCCTCGGTGAGACATACGGCGTAATCCTCTATCAGGAGCAGGTAATGAGCATTGCAAACAGGATTGCCAATTTCACCATGGGTCAGGCAGATTCCCTGAGAAAGGCTATGGGAAAGAAACTGCCTGAGGTAATGGAAAAGAACAAGGAGGCATTCATAAAGGGTGCAGGCTTAAATGGCATAAAAGAAAAGCGTGCAGAGAGGCTATTTAACCTTATGGCAAACTTTGCAGAATATGGGTTCAACAAGTCCCATTCAGCCGCTTATGCATTACTTTCATATCAGACTGCATATCTTAAGGCACATTATCCTCAGGAATTCATGGCCGCCACACTGAGTGCCGATATAGACAACACGGATAAGGTCGTGAAATCCATCAAGGAATGTACGGCAATGGCAATCAGCATCCTTCCGCCTGACATAAACCAATGCGGAATGGAGTTTACGGTTATTGGAAACTCAATAAGGTTTGGGATTGGAGCTGTCAAGGGTGTTGGGGCTTCTGCAATCGAGGCAATACTTGAGGCAAGGTCAAAGACCCCATTTGCCTCATTTGAGGATTTCTTAAAAAGGGTGGATTCAAAAGGGGTTAATAAAAAGGTATTAGAATCGCTCATAATGGCAGGTGCATTTGACTCTCTGAGGAACACCACGGAAAAATCAGAGACAGGTCTTAATGAGTTAGGACTCTGGAGGTCAAAGCTGATGAGTATGCTTTCGCCAAACAAAGAGGAGCCCTCATTAAGCCTGTTTGGACAGTCAGTGGAGGCAAAAGAACAAAAGGGCTGGGACGAGGCAGAGCTTTTGAGAAACGAGAAATCCGCACTAGGCTTTTTCATCTCTGGTAATCCAATGACTAAATTCAAGAAGCTCCTCTTTGACCTGAACATACTCAGCACCTCGAAGCTCGACGAGCTCACTGACAGGCAGGAGGTCGAGGTTGCAGGCATTGTAACTTCTCTTAAGAAGGTAAGGACAAGGGATAAAGGCGAGATGATGGCATACCTTAGTCTCGAGGACGATGAAGGAAGCGTTGAGGTTATAATATTCCCTGAGACCCTAAAGAATAACCCGGAACTCATTAAGAAGGACACTGCCCTGCTTGTCAAGGGCTCTCTGGATAAGACCGAAAAAGGCATAAAGCTCGTTGCAAAAGACATACACAGTCTTAACGAAAAAGTCGTTTTAGTTAGAAACAAGAGGAAGGTGGAGATAAACATAAAAGCCTCTGAGGATTTAAACTCTATAAATGTAAACCTGAAAAGGCTAAAGGAACTACTAAAGGATAACTCAGGCAGTCAGCCCCTTTATATAAGGGTCCAGCTTGATGACAAGGAGGCACTGATTTTGACATCCTGCACGATAAACCCTGACACTACACTGATTAAGCAGGTGGAAGACTTCCTTGGTAAAGGCTCTGTAAGGGTCATATAATTTACGGCAATCTGCTATAATTATAGGTTATATGAAGTATTATCTTGAATTTGAAAAACCAATAGAGGAGCTTGAGCTTAAAATAGAGGAGCTTAAGCGACTCTCCGATGGAAAAGACATAGACCTGACATCAGAGGTAAGAAAGCTCGAAAAGAAGGTAAAAGACCTTCGCTCGGAGATATATATAAATCTTACAAGCTGGCAGAAGACCCTTGTGGCAAGACACCCAGACAGGCCTTATACCCTTGATTATATCTCCATGATAGCAGAGAATTTCGTAGAGCTTCATGGAGACAGAAGGTTTTCCGATGACCCGGCACTCATAGGCGGTCTTGCAAAGATAAAAGGCAAATCCGTGATGATAATCGGCCATCAGAAAGGAAGAGGCGTAAGGGAACGGATAAAGAGGAACTTTGGTCAGCCTCATCCAGAGGGCTATAGAAAAGCCCTGAGACTCATGCGTCTTGCAGAAAGGTTCAAAAAGCCCATTGTTACATTCATAGACACCCCTGGTGCTTATCCCGGCATAGGAGCCGAAGAAAGAGGTCAGGCAGAGGCAATTGCAGTGAACCTCATGGAGATGTCAAGGCTGAGGACACCTATAGTGTCCATCGTCATAGGCGAGGGAGGCAGTGGCGGAGCATTAGCCATTGGAGTGGCAGATAGGCTCTATATGCTTGAGTATTCCACTTACTCTGTTATCTCTCCTGAGGGCTGTGCAGCTATACTCTGGAATAAAAACGGAGACCTCACTACTTCTGAGTTTTCAAAATCAGCAGATGCCCTTAAAATCACTGCCAATGATTTGTTAGAATTAAAAGTAATAAACGATATAATACCTGAGCCCCTCGGAGGTGCTCACAGAGACCCAGAGACAACTGGCGGGAAAATAGCAGATACCATCCTTAAGGCATTAGAGGAGCTCGAGACAAAACCACCAGGAAAACTCATAGAGGAAAGATATAAAAAGTTGAGAAAAATAGGAAGTATCCTCGAAGAAGCTTCAAACCCCACCGACTAACCTGTCACTTCAACCTCTGCCTTCTTGCCTCATAAAGGCAGATGCCTGCCGAAACACCTACATTTAAGCTTTCTGCTTTCCCATAGATTGGAATCTTTAGAGCTAAAGAAGAGGATTCCCTTAAACGCTTCCTTACACCCTTTGCCTCGTTTCCAAACACAAAGGCAAGCGGAATAGTTAAATCGGCATCATATATAGACTGCCCTGCCTTTAGATAGGTTATAATCAGCTTAATTCCCCTGTCCATAATCCACCTTAGGAGCGTCTCTACATCTGCATAGACAATCCGTATGTTGAATATACTTCCAGCAGATGCCCTTAGGGTTTTGCCCATAAATATATCGCATGACCCGGGAAGAACTATTACGGTATCTGCACCCACTGCATCGGATGTCCTTATCAGAGCGCCTAAGTTTCCAGGCTCCTGAATTCCATCGCTTATAACGACAAAAGCCTGCTTTTTGAATGTGATGTCATTAATCCCCTTTGGCTTATAAGAGGCAATTGCTAAGATGCCCTGTGGTGTTTCTGTGTCAGAGAGCTTTTTGAATATGCCTTCATTAACCTCGAATATCTCTGTTCCGAGCTTTTCCGCGTCAAGGAGTTTTTTGTATTTTTTTTCTCTGGCAAATTCCTCTGTAATAAAAACCCTTTTAAGGGCTACTCTGGCATTTACTGCCATCTCTATAAGATGGGGCCCCTCGATAATGAATGCCTCATGCTTGTATTTTGAGCGAAGGTTTTTTATGCTCAGGGCATCCTTTATCAGGGGGTTACTGAGGCTTTCGATTTTTCCCAAACACCCTCTTGAATATATAACCCACATTTTTTAGATAGTGGCTTATGTCGAAGAGCTTTTTAATCTCCTCAGATTTAAGATATTTCCTGATTTCTTTATCTGATGTAAGGAGTTTTTTAAAGTCTGTTTTCCTCTTCCAACTCTGCATGGCAATACGCTGAACAGCCCTGTATGCATCTTCCCTGCTCATACCTTTCTCTATAAGGCTGATAAGGACCCTTTGTGAGTTGTAAAGCCCATAGCTTAGCTCCATGTTATCTATCATCCTTTTTGGGTATACATGAAGCCCACCAAGGATTTCGTTTAATCTTTGGAGCATGTAATCTATGAGGATAGAGCTATCCGGGATTATTATGCGCTCAACCGAGGAATGGGAGATGTCTCTTTCATGCCAGAGCGAAATATCCTCAAGTCCGGCAGATGCATTAGCCCTCACGACCCGTGAAAGGCCAGTAAGGTTTTCGGCTCCTATGGGGTTTCTCTTATGTGGCATTGCAGATGAGCCTTTCTGTCCCTTTGCGAAGGGCTCTTCTGCCTCTAAGACCTCTGTCCTTTGAAGGTGTCTCAGTTCAACTGCAATCTTCTCGACTTGAGCGGCTATAAGGGCAAGGGTAATAAGGTATTGAGCATGTCTGTCTCTCTGGATGACCTGCGTGGAGATTGCCTCTGGCTTAAGCCCAAGCAATCTAAGTGCCTTTTCTTCTATATGAGGGTTGATATTCGAGAATGTGCCAACTACACCCGAGAGTTTTCCAACGCTTATTACATCCCTTGCCTCTTTTGCCCTCTTTAGGTTTCTTTTCATATCCTCATACCAGAGGGCAAATTTAAGACCAAATGTTATTGGCTCTGCATGAACCCCATGA
Source organism: Nitrospirota bacterium (assembly GCA_016207905.1). Taxonomy (NCBI): domain Bacteria; kingdom Pseudomonadati; phylum Nitrospirota; species Nitrospirota bacterium. The sequence continues at coordinate 16,105 of JACQZC010000004.1, forward strand.
CTTCTTCCGATTAAGACAGTGTCTTTGTATAGGAAAGCCTGTTTTTTTAGTGTCTCCATCAATGTCTTTATGTCCTTTATGATTATCTCCGATGCAGACCTCATCTGAAGGGCAAGGGCAGTGTCTAAGACATCCGAGGATGTAAGTCCTTTATGTATGAAACGTGCCTCATGCCCAACATGCTCTGCTACAGAGCTAAGAAATGCTATAACATCGTGCTTAACGGTTTTCTCTATCTCGGCGATTCTTTTGACATCGAAGTTAGCCTTCCCTTTAATGACCCTGTAAGCATCATAAGGGATGTCTCCTTCCTCAGCCATCACTTTACAGACCGAAAGCTCGACCTCGAGCCATTTTCTGTATTTACTTTCGAGGCTCCAGAGCAAAGCCATCTCAGGCAATGTGTATCGCTCTATCATTACTTCTCCTTATGGTTGAGATTGCTTAGTATAGCAGAATTTATTTAAATAAATGCAGACCGAGTTACTAACAATTTAAGCCCGATTTTTCCGAAATTACCTGCAAAAACAAAGGAAATCCGAGGAGGTCTTTCTATAATCTCCTTCTCTCACCGGCCTAATTAATATTTTTCAATGCTTTTTATCCGCCACTCAATAACCTTATTAAAGTTCTCTTTTCTAAACGTCCTGTTATCGCTAAGGGTTTTTTTCTCGGATGCTCCGATATATGAATCGAACACATGCGAAAGAATCTCAAAACCCTCTGCATCGAGCCCTTGAACTGTTATATATAGTTTGCCGGGAGAACCATGATTATAAACATTCACCTTCAGCCCAACAGACATCATGCCGTATTCTTCGCTTATGACCTTAATGGCCAGTCCGCTGACCTCAATATCGCCGGCACCGGCATAAACAACAGACAAACAAAAAAACAACAAAACCCCAGTTATTAATCGCATCACCTTTACTCCTCCTTAATCCTCTTTTTTTGCAAACACACTATTATATAACTGTTACAGTTCTTTTTTTGTCAAGTCCCTACACTCTCCCTTCATGGAGGGGAATTATTTTTTTATATAGGGGGGACAAAGTCCCCCTAACCCCTATTCTGTAAAGGAGATTCTTTTTAGCGGTATGGGGGCTTTGCCCCCATACCTTAAGACAGGGCGGGTGGGTGGGGAAATAAAATAACTTTTTATATCGTTCAAAGGTGTAACTGTCATGAATAAGTTCAGATAAAGACAAAAAATGTGGTGGACAAATAATGAAAATAAAAACCTTTAAGTGCCGATAGAGACCTTTTTTACGGATTTCAAAGAGCTCACTTCATCGAGCAGTTTCCTCAGAAGGGTCTTCTGTGTGACCATAATCGTGAAGTGATATGTAAGTTCTTTCTTTTCGATGTCTCTGTCATAATCTACACCTGCTATATCGGAGCCGTATTTATGAAGAGTAGAGGAGATGATGTCCTCGTCTATATCCTCATTGGCAACGATTGTAAGGGATTTAAATGTGATGCGGGGCATCTTCTTTTCCACTGTCCTAAGGGCAAGAAGGGAAAAATAGGTAATTGCAGTGGAAGCAATGCCTGCAAGATAAAGTCCCGAGCCAATTGCAATGCCAATTGCAGAGACCATCCAGATGCATGCCGCAGTCGTAAGTCCCTGAATCGTAATGCCTGTCTTAAGTATCACGCCTGCACCTATAAAGCCAACGCCTGTTATTGCACCCTGAGCAATCCTTGCAGGGTCAATCCTTATATACGAGGGGTCTATCTGGCTCAGATAATGGTAATACTGAGACACTACCATAAAAAGCACAGATGCAACACACACAAGCAGATGGGTTCTGAACCCAGCAGGCCTTCCATGTGTCTGCCTCTCAAATCCGACTATACCGCCCAGGACAGCTCCAAGCAGAAGTCGGATTAGTATCTCAGACTGAGTTATCATAAGCCCTGTAAATTATAACAGATTTAACCTATAAAAAATCTTTGTAATTTTGTAAAACACAATCTCTTTTTACTCTCTCAGATTCCTTAGTATCTGTGCAAAACCGGATTTACTTAGCTTTCCTCTTGCAAGTGAAATCATAGCATCATACAACCTATGTTCAGGGTCGGATATGCTTATACCGTTCATCTCAAGGAAGACTAAGGCAGAGGCAAGTGCTGTTCTTTTATTTCCATCAATAAATGGGTGGTTTTGGCATATGTGGAAGGCATAGGCAGAAGCCATTTCATAAATATCATTATGAAGAAACCTTCCATGAGAAGACGCATATGGCATTGCCACTGCCGAACTGAGAAGATTCATATCTCTTACTCCCTCTCTACCACCATATCTTCTTATATGGCTGGCATGTATTTCTACCACTTCGGCAAGGGATAAAAAGACAATCTTTTTGGGGTGCTTCACTGTCAGGAGAGCTTTTTCAGGGTCTCACCATGCAATCTGTTGACCCTCGCAAGTGCAGTCTTAAACCGCTTCTCTCTTTTAGCATCTTCAACAGGTGAGACAATCAGGTTTTTTCCATCAGTTGAAATCTCAAGCGGTGTGTCCATATCAACCCTTAAAAGCTCCAGTATCGGCTTGTCTATTATAAGGGCTGCGCTATTGCCATGAGAAACCAGCTTCTTTAGCATCTTTTTTACCTCCTTGTATACACATTGTATCACCAATATCTGATGCCTGTCAAGTCTGTGTATGGGTTCAACACATCCAGGTCATACCCGAAAATAAAGCCAGTTCCAGTCCCTTGGTCAGTTTCAATCCTGATTGTTGTAAAAAGTAGTTTTTCTGCTATTGTGGAAACTTCCATGAGCCTAACCCTGCTCTACCCTCAAAAACCTCCTTTTTCCAACCTTAAAGAGGTAGCTTCCCTTTTTGAGTTTGCTCTGTGGGTCAGCGAGCCTTTCATCATTAATCTCTACACCTCCCTGTTTTATCAATCTTACTGCCTCTGATGTGCTTCCTGCAAGCCCTACCTGCTTCATGAGCTTTGGCACCCACATTTCCTCCTCATCCCACTTTAGCTCAAAAACAGGAATCTCTTCGGGAAGACCTTTTTTCTTAAAGACTCTCTCAAACTCCTCTTTTGCCATAAGGGCTTCCTCTTTGCCTCTGTATCTTTCGGTAAGCTCCAGTGCAAGTGCCTGTTTTGCATCCTTTGGGTTTATGCTTTCGCTTTTAATTCCATCCTTGAGCTTATTTAGCTCCTCGGAGGATATATGGCTTAAAAGCTCATAATACCTGAGCATAAGCTCATCGCTTAAGGACATGATTTTCCCGAATATCTCTTTAGGAGGCTCTGTAATACCTATGTAATTTTCTAAGCTCTTTGACATCTTTTTTACACCATCTGTGCCTTCAAGGAGGGGCATAAGGACAAGGCTTTGCGAGGATTGCCCATATTCCTTCTGAAGCTCCCTTCCAATAAGAAGGTTGAATCTCTGGTCAGTGCCACCAAGCTCTATATCAGCCTTAAGCATAACCGAGTCATAGCCCTGTATCAGGGGATAGATAAACTCATGAATGCTTATAGGGGTTTGTTCCTTAAATCTTTCTTTAAAATCCTCTCTTTCGAGCATCCTCGCAACCGTGTATCTGCCTGTGAGCTTAACGAATTCCTCTGGAGTCATCTTAGACATCCACTCTGAGTTAAAGACTATTTTTGTTTTTGAAGGAGAAAGAATCTTAAAGAGCTGCTCCTTATATGTCTTTGCATTTTCTCTGACCTCGTCTTTTGTAAGGGGCTTTCTTGTAGAGCTTTTTCCTGATGGGTCTCCTATCATACCTGTAAAGTCTCCTATGAGGAATATGACCTCATGTCCAAGGTCCTGAAACTGCCTCATCTTCTCGAGAAGCACAGTATGCCCAAGGTGGATGTCAGGTGCAGTTGGGTCAAAACCAGCCTTGACCTTAAGAGGCGTTTTCTTTTTATAGGAGCTTTCGAGCTTATGGAGAAGTTCCTTTTCGAGGATTATCTCTACAGAGCCCCTCTTTATAAGCTCAAACTGTTTTTCTGGCTTAAGCATAAGCACTATGATAAAACCTATAGATTGCAGAGGTCAAGCAGATGCCATTCACCCTCCCCTTTATCCCCTCCCTTCATGGAGGGGAATTATTTTTTTATAGGGGGACAAAGTCCCCCTATCCCCTAGTCATTCCCGCAAGCGAAGCGCGTCGGGAATCCTTCTTAAAAGAAAGATGGATTCCGAACAAGTCGGAATGACAATAATAGGGGGGATGGGGGCAAAGCCCCCATGCCTTAAAATTGGGTGGGTGGGTGGGAAATAAAATAACTTCTTATACAACATTTCAGTCTCATATGTATCTGAACTTATTCAGCAGAAGAACCCTCTAAAGGTTCAAGATTTTACTGTCTTGACTATATCGTAGACCCTGTTGATGGCAGTATCCAGAGCATTAATGTCCTTTGTTCCGCCCTGTGCAAGCTCCGGCTTGCCTCCTCCTCTTCCACCAGTCATTTTAGCCACTTCCCTTAGAATCTTATCCGCACTGAGCTTTTTCGTAAGGTCTCCTGTAACCATAGAGAGGAATGACGCCTGATTGTCCGTTACAGAGGCAAGCACTATTACGCATGAGCCCAATCTGTCTCGAATACTGTCTGCGAGTGCTCTCAGGTCTTTCTGGGAAAGCCCATCTACTTTTTCAGAGACCACTTTGATTCCGCTAATCTCCCTTGCTTTTTTGACAACCTCTGTGGAGATGTCTTTTACAGCCACCCCTTTTGCCTTTTCTTTTTCTTTCTGGAGCTCACGAAGCTCTTCGATGAGAGCCCTTACCTTCTCCAAAGGAGCATCAGGGGATTTAACGAGAAGGGCAATCTTGAGAAGCTCATCTTCTTTTTCCCTCATGTAAGCAATCGTTTGTTTTCCTGTAATAGCCTCTATCCTTCTAATGCCAGATGAAACAGAGCCTTCTCCAAGAATCCTGAAGGCGCCTATATCTCCTGTTGCCCTTACATGGGTTCCTCCACAAAGCTCCATGCTTACCCCGGGAACCGTTATGGTCCTAACCCTTTCTCCGTATCTTTCTCCAAAAAGCGCAATTGCACCTGAGGAAAGGGCATCCTTTATATCCATCTCAAGGACATTTACAGGATGATTTTGAAGTATCCAGCTATTAACCATGTCTTCTACTACATTAAGCTCGTCTCTGCCGAGAGACGAGAAATGGGTAAAATCGAATCTTAGCCTGTCAGATCCAACGAATGAGCCTGCCTGTTTGACATGCTCGCCTAATGTGGCACGAAGTGCTGACTGAAGAAGATGGGTTGCAGTATGGTTTCGCATTATGGCATGTCTTTTATCTATGTCAACCGAACATCTTACCTTCATCCACACCTGAAGGGTTCCCTTCCTGAGCTTTATGTGGTGGCTTATAAATGAATCGAGAGGGCTTTTTGTATCAAGCACATCAGCCTTGAATGTATCGGAATAAATAACTCCTGTATCTCCTATCTGACCACCTGATTCTCCATAAAATGTGGTTTTATTGAGGAAGACCTCTCCTTCCTCGCCAACACTAAGCTCCTTGACGACATTACCTGCCTTAAGTATTGCCTTAATAACTGCATCGGATTCGGTAGTCTCATAGCCTAAAAACTCTGTTTTACCTGTCTCTGAAATCAGTTCCCTGTAGATGGAGGATAAAGCAGTCTCCTCTCCAACCCATGATGCCCTTGCCCTTTCCCTCTGGATAGACATTGCCATGTGAAACCCATCTTCGTCTATGGAAAAGCCCAAGTCCATTGCTATGTCCCTTGCAAGGTCAAGTGGAAATCCATATGTATCGTAAAGCCTGAATACCTCTTGCCCGGGGATAATGGTTTTCTTTGAAGCCCTAAGGGACCCTATGAGGCTATCCATCAAAAGCATTCCCTGCTCTAATGTTTTACCGAATCTCTCTTCTTCGAATCTGATGACCTTTACTACTGTTTCCCTTTCCTCTTCCAGCTCCGGATAAACACCTTTTAGGGATGTAACCACAGGGTCTGTGAGCCTGTAAAGCAGAGGTCCTTCTTTTCCGAGAAGTCTTGCGTGCCTTCCTGCCCGTCTTAAGATTCTTCTAAGCACATAGCCTCTTCCTTCGTTTGAAGGCATAATGCCCTCTACGATAAGAAACGAGATAGCCCTGATATGGTCAGCTATAACCCTGATGGAGGCATCTGTGTCTGGGCTTTCACCGTATGTTACACCTGTATTTGCCTCAATCGAGGAGATGATTTCCTTAAAAATGTCCGAATCGAAGTTATTGTTTTTCCCCTGAAGAACTGCGGAGATTCTTTCAATGCCCATTCCTGTGTCTATGCTCGGTTTTGGAAGGGGCGTGAGGGTTCCGAATTCATCCCTGTTAAACTGCATGAATACTAAGTTCCATAGCTCTAAGAACCTGTCGCAGTCGCACCCCACCTTACAGGTCTCCTTGCCACAGCCTGCATCAGGTCCCTGGTCTATTATTATCTCAGAGCAAGGCCCACATGGACCTGTGTCAGCCATCTGCCAGAAATTGTCCTTTGCAGAAAGCCTTACGATTCTTGAGAGGGAAAGCCCTGTTTTTTCCTGCCAGAGCCTTTCTGCCTCATCGTCTTCCTCGTATATGGAGACATAAAGTTTATCCTTTGAGATCTGAAATACGCCTGTCAGGAGTTCCCATGCATACTCTATTGCCTTTTCTTTGAAATAATCTCCGAATGAGAAGTTTCCAAGCATCTCGAAAAATGTATGATGCCTTTTTGTATGGCCTACATTTTCTATATCACTGTGTTTTCCGCCTGCCCTCAGACACTTCTGGCAGGACACTGCCCTTTTGTAAGGGCTTTCCTCATCTCCCAAAAACACAGGCTTAAACCGAACCATTCCTGCATTAGTAAAAAGAAGCGTTGGGTCTCCTCGTGGAACGAGGGATGCACTTGCCACTACCTCATGCCCCTTGCTTTTAAAATACTCTATAAAGGTCTTTCTGATTTCTGAGCTTTTCATAGGGGTAAGTTCCTAATTCTTACCATGCCTTGCACGCACACAGATTGTCTCCTGAGTATTATGTGCATTATAGGCCCAATGGTTCTTTCAATTCATCAATACTAACTGCTTTATAGTTTATCTGAAATAAAGCCTTACACCCAATGCACTGACATTTCAAGCTTATCCACTCGTCATCGTATAATTCCTTATAAGAAATATAATCATAAAATTTACAAACAGGACATCTTACTCCCATGGCTTCTATAAAGGTAGACTGAGATGACATATCAATCTAAATTCCATTCTTTTAATCTATATTCCTTTTCAAAGCTCCCAAATGAGTGTAAACTAATTTGATATAAATCTTCTTTCAGTTTATATACGATAACAGTATCAGCATCTCTTTTTCTTAGATGTTCCAAAGTGGCTACCTCGCCTTTTTTTAATCGCAACATATCCCTTAAGAGCCATTTCCCCAGTGCCACATTTGGATCAGTCATAAGAGCTTTGTTATTTTCTTGACATACTTTTGCTGAAAATTCCCTACCGTCTTCTGTCCTAAGTATAAATTTATGGTCCCGCTCAGGGAAAAATCCCGGCTTGCTTTTATGAACTATTCTGGGAATAGGGATATACACCTCATCATAGTCTCGTGGTCTACCGCGTGCATGCCATTGATTCAGACCACTTCTTTTGGGGACTTCTCCTTCTCTTAAGCTATATAGGGGTAGAATTACATATTCCTTAGTTTCAAGAAGAGGAAATTCTGCATCTCTTCTTTCCCCTATTAATTCCTTTAATGCATCGGTCAACGATTTATCATCAATTTCAACTGGTATTTCTATTATATCTAACGGCTTAACGGTTAAGAACCCTTTATACAAAGTATGCTTACTTAAATTGAAAAGGTAATCATAATGAGCATCGCTGAAATTCAATATGTGTCCTGAAGTTTTTCTTGATTTTTTTATCCGTACCGATTTTTCATCAATTTGTCTCATAGGACATTCATGTATAAAAATCTTACCAACATCCCGGATGATATAGTGATACAAAATATTATCAAGGTTAAAGTCTTTTACCGTAGTTTCAAGGCGTTTATTTCTGTAAAACGTAATTTGTTTAATTAACTCAGACGCATCTTTGTAATTTAGAGGATATTTTTCCCTATCGTCAAACTCCGCTATTTTTTCAAATCGTAATTCTCCATTACTAACAAATGTCTTTATCCCTATTCCATTATCAATCTTAACGGCATCCACAGAACAGTCTTTTCTGCTAACATTTCTAGCTATAAAGCTTTTACAGAATATGTTTTCAGCTGTTCTGTAATGAATATAAGGTTTTTTACTTTCGCTAAAAAGCCTGCTGGCCTGTGATACACCGTGCAAAAGCTTCTTATACTTCTGCTTGTTTTTCTCTTCTTGTGTTGGATAAAAATACCTGAATTCCATATTCAATTCACCTTTTCCAGAACAACCAAATGTTCTGTTTTCATTCTTTCATCTTCTATCCCAGAGGCTGGGTTTATCCTTGATTGGAACATAACTCTTGATACTATTCTGTCAATATATGTAACCCTGTGTTTCCACCCAAATTTTTTTAAATGCTCAACAATAATATCATCAATAGGTATAGAGAAATTTCTTACTTTCGCTGGCCCTACAAAAATACACATATACCTTATTACATCTTCTCCTAAGTCAGTAAATATTTTCAATATGGCATGAAAATATCTCTCATATAACTCTATTAAATGAGGTTCCTTTATTTTGTCCCTGTATATGTGGTAAGTAGGTGAATATATTTTTATTCTTTTAACTTGTCTATAAGGGATTTCCTTCTTGCTTAGCTCCTTTATTTGATTTTCTTTATGGCCAAGCCAGAATAGTCCAAGCTTGGTAGATCTGATATATTCCTGTGCCTGTAGATAAGGTGGTGAAGTAATCAGAATATCAACTTTATGTTTTAATTTTAAATCGAATATATCCTTTCCAGATTCCAGCGTATATTCTACTTGCTTATGATTAAAATGGCTATGTTCCTCAACCCGTTTTATAAGTAGGTTTATTTGTTTTTCCAAGCTACGGTAAAATTTTTCTCTCCAATCATTCTTCAAGAGGTTTTTAATTTTTTCTTTTGAATTCCTTGACTTATATAATTTGTGCACCTTCTCATCGCTGAAAGAGAAATACCTTGTTACTTTGAGTAATGGTATTAAAAGCACATATTTAGATTCATCCGTTAATGAATGGACAAATCCCCATGCTCTTGAAAGAATAGGGATAAACTCGTCAGGAAACCAATAACTTAAATTAGACCATTTTGGAATAAACTCCCCCTGAGAATTTTTAATTTCATTAATTAACCTTAAAACATCTATCTTAGGGTTTTTCATGGTCGCAGTGTCATGGATTATATTTATTATTGGATTTAAATCCCATAGCTCATAATTATATCCATACATCTTTGACACCACACCAACAGTCCCGTAACCTGCAAAAGGGTCAAATATTTTCATGCCTGGTTTGGCGTATTTTTTTAATACATAGGCTATCACCTGAGGTATAAACTTTGCAGGGTACTGGTAAATGGCAAAAGTTCCGTATGTCGTTGATGGAATTTCAGGAATTGTGTTTCTAAAAAGTATAAGAACCTTTTTAGATGAATTTCGGACATTATTTTCCTCATTTTCTGCCTCCATTATCTCCTCATAAGATGGAAACTCATGTGTGCCAAACATAGTTGCCTGCTTTGTTATTTGTTCCTTTACTTTGTTTTTAATCATAAAGCCTCTCTTTAGCAATCTCCAAATTTTTGTGTTAAAAGCTTAAACAAATCTCTCCTTTTTATCAACTGATATGTGCTATCTGATTTTTATCTTCCAATCACAGATCCCTCTTTGTCTGATCTCTGAGCTTTTCATAGGGCTAAGGTTATTTTTTTCGGGTTACATGTTTTTCGAGGTTCGGGTCATTAGACACTATGTCTGTAAGCTCGGCTTCTGTAAAGGTAAGCGTTGTCTTATATGGCAGAGGCTCAAAGCCTTTATAGACCCACTCTTCACGCACATGCCCGTCTTTTTCGGGTGCAAGAACCTTGACCTTAGATGGCGCTCCCCACGAATACCTGACCTGTTGGTGATTCATGCCTAACGATATTGCTCTCTGTTTTATCTGCTCCTGAACTTCTGTCGGAAATGCCTTTAGCTCATAAGGCGAATACCTTACAGCCTGTGCACAGCCCGAAACCAAAAAGACAACCGCAATAAGCCCGTAGTAAAATACATTTCTCATATCCTTATCTCCTCCTCGCTTAATTTAAGAGCCTTTCTTATTGTCTGTGAAGAATAGCCCTTTCTTGCCAATGCACCCGAGAGCTTCTTTACTGTAACAGAATAAGGGTATTCCCTCAATGTCTTCATTTTTTTATTAATCAGGGATAAGGCAGATGGTAGTTCATCGTAGTCCGATATTGCAGTCTCGACATCCTGCCTTTGAATCCCCCTTTGTCTAAGAAATTGTTTTGCGCCTTCTTTGCCTAAAAGCTTTCTGTCAGAGGCATGCCTTCTAAGGTTTGAGGCAAGGGACAGGTCATCGAGGTATCCATACCCTTTAAGATGCTCTATAGTCTTTCTGATGTCATCGTCAGGGAAACCCTTCAGGCTAAGCCTATGCTCAAGCTCCTTTTGACTTCTTGCCCTATAGCTTAAAAGTCTATAGGCATACATCAGGGCATCGAGGGACATCTGACTATTTAGAGAACCTTTCTATTTTTATCGAAGAATCGGGTTTTTGTTGTTTCCCTGTTTCTGTAAATGCCACCTCAGAAGTGGAATGAACGCCTTTTACCTTTAGCTTGAAATCATCTGGATTCGTTGCCCATCTAAGTGCCTCCTCGTATGCAATAAGTCCTGCCTGATAAAGGTCAAAAAGAGACTGGTCGAATGTCTGCATACCGTAATGGACCTTGCCCTGCATTATGGCATCTGGAATGAGCTTTGTCTTATCCGCGTCTTCTATGCAGTCTTTTATAGTTGCAGTGGCAATAAGGATTTCTACTGCAGGGACCCTGCCTTGTCCATCTGCCCTTGGCACAAGCCTGAGCGAAATGATTCCCTGAAGTATGGCGGCAAGCTGAAGCCTGACCTGCTTGTGCTGGTAAGGAGGGAAAAACGATATGATTCTGTTAACCGTTTCAGAGGCATTGAGGGTGTGCAGTGTGCTTAAGACAAGGTGTCCTGTCTCAGCGGCTGACATTGCAGTCTGAATGGTCTCGAAGTCACGCATCTCGCCAACCAGTATCACATCTGGGTCCTGCCTGAGTGCGGCCCTCAGTGCCTTTGCAAACGACTCGGTGTCAACACCCACTTCTCTCTGGTTAATCAGTCCCCGTTTGTCTCTATGAAGGTACTCTATTGGGTCCTCTATGGTTACGATATTTACGGTCTTTGACATGTTTATAAGGTCAATCATAGCGGCAAGGGTCGTGGATTTTCCACTTCCCGTTGTTCCTGTCACGAGTATAAGACCCCTTTGCTGTAATGCAATCTTGTTTAGGATTGTTGGAAGATGTAGCTCCTCTATTGTTGGAATCTTCATTGGAATCGTTCTCATGGTGATGCCAACGGTTCCCCTCTGAACAAATGCATTACACCTAAACCTTCCAAGTCCCGGAACACTATATGCGAAATCTATGTCGTTTTTCTTTTTGAAGTTTTCCCTTTGTCCTGGGTTCATTAGCGAAAGGCTGAGCTTAACTGTATCCTCGTTGGAGAGCCTGTTTCCAGAAGGAAGAGGGACAAGCTCTCCATTAACTCTCATGATTGGTGGCGAGCCAACCTTCATGTGCAGGTCAGAGGCACCATGCGAAAGCGCAGTCTTAAGAAGTTCGGTTATATCCATATTATTTTTTCCCCGTGTAGATTTCCTTTATCTTGTCTTCAATCTCTTTTGAAATCTCAGGCTTGGTTTTAAGGAGCTCCTTTGCATTATCTCTTCCTTGCCCGATTCTCTGCCCTCCGTAGCTATACCATGCACCTGATTTCTCTATCAGCTTATTGTCAACTCCGAGGTCTACGAGCTCTCCTACTCTGGATATGCCCTCGTTAAAATATATGTCAAACTCAGCCTGCCTAAAAGGCGGGGCAAGTTTGTTTTTAACCACCTTTACCCTTACCCTTCCGCCTATGGTCTCCTGATTTTCCTTTAGGGTGTCTATCTTTCTTATGTCAAACCTCATGGAGGAATAGAACTTTAAGGCATTGCCTCCTGTTGTTGTCTCAGGAGAGCCAAACATCACGCCGATTTTCATCCTTATCTGGTTGATGAATATAACTGTTGTGAGGGACTTTGAGATTGCGGCAGTTAGTTTTCGGAGTGCCTGACTCATAAGCCTTGCCTGAAGCCCTGGCAGGGAATCCCCCATATCGCCTTCTATCTCAGCCCTCGGCACTAATGCGGCAACCGAGTCTATGACCACGATGTCAACTGCTCCGCTTCTTACCAATGCCTCGGTAACCTCTAATGCCTGTTCCCCTGTGTCAGGCTGGGAGATGAGGAGGTCATCCACTTTCACTCCTAACTTGCGCGCATAATTTGTATCCAGTGCATGCTCTGCATCGATGAATGCGGCGGTCCCGCCTCCTGCCTGTGCCTGAGCCACTCCTGTCAGTGCGAGGGTTGTCTTTCCAGAGGACTCAGGACCAAATATCTCTACGACCCTTCCCCTTGGGAATCCGCCTATTCCGGTTGCGATGTCGAGAGCCAAAGAGCCGGTGGGTATAACCTGAATCCCTCCTGCGATTTCCTGTCCGCCGAGCTTCATTATTGCGCCCTTCCCAAATGTCTTCTCTATCTGTGCAATTGCTGTCTCAAGGGCCTTTGCCTTATCTTTGTTCATCGGTCCTCCTTTGGAATTTATTTTAACTTAAATCTCAAGGCTCTGTCATTAAGGGAATATCATCGAGCCTCGTATACTTAGACCCTTTAGGGTGTAGCTCGCTCTTCATTATGGAGATGTTTTCCACCTGTATTTTACCAAAGACCGTTCCTTTAAGGTTTTCGATTTCCCGAACCAGTGCCTCCTTGCCCCTTGCTGATTTAACCCTTCCGATCGTCAGATGCGGCTTAAACTGCCTTTCCTCTGGCTCAAACCCTATGGCAGTAAGTGCCATCTCAACTGCGCTCTGAAGCCTAACTAAATGCTCGGAATTCCTTATTCCAAGCCATACGATTCTCGGATACCTTACATTGGGAAATGCGCCTGCACTGGCAAATTCGATAGAGAAACTTCTAAGGGGGCTCACTGCAGAGGTAAGTCTGTCTTTGATTTCAGGAAGTCTTGCCTCAGGCGTCTTACCTAAGAACTTAAGTGTAATGTGGAGGTTTTCTATGCGAACCCATTTTACATCATCGCCTGAGTCTCTGAGAGCCTTTGTCTTTTCGTCAATGCTCCTTTTAATCTCCAGAGGTAACTCTACGGATATGAAACACCTTATGTCCATATGGAGACTGCCTCATAAAGAAACTCAAGGGCAGTTATCCCTGCTGATTTTTTGATTTTATCTCTCGAGCCCTCAAATCTAAAGCCTCTCGATGTGGTCTCCTTCGAGAACGAAACTGCTATAAATACGAGCCCCACTTTTTTGTCCTCTATCGGCTCCGGTCCAAGATTTCCTGTAATCGAAAGGCAGAAGTCGGTTCCTGTTTTGCTTCTTAAAGACTCTGCCATTTCCCTTGCTGTTTCTTCGCTTATTGTGCCATGTTTTTTTACAGTGGATTTTTTGACACCGAGAAGCTTTATCTTCGAATTTATGGAATAAGAAACTATAGAGGAGTCAAAGAATAGGGATGCCCCGGGGAGTGTTGTAAGCCAGTGGCTTATAAGCCCTCCTGTGCAGGACTCTGCAATGCTTAAGCGAAGCCCTTTTGATTTGAAGGCTTCGTGAAGCTTGCCAACGATTTCTAAATGCGTTTCCATATCTGAAGTATAAGATTCGTATAAATGCCTGCAATAAGGTCATCTGCCATAATGCCTACCCCTCCTGGCAGTCTCTGAACCTCCATTATAGGATGTGGCTTTAGTATATCGAAAACCCTGAATAAAATAAAGGATGCAATGAAATACCCTTTGGTTTGTGGAAGAAACGCTATTGAAACGAGATACCCTGCAAACTCATCGATGACTATTGGGCTTGCGTCCTTCTTTGCAAAGAGCTTTTCAGCCTCATGAGACACAAATGTCCCTCCTGCTAAGGCAACAAGAAAGATTGAGACATGAACATAAGGGGATGGCGTTAAAAGCCAGAGCATGATTAGTGAAACAAAAGACCCGAATGTCCCCGGAGCTATAGGCATGAAACCCACAGGTCCAAGCGTTGCCATGTATTTAATGGCTGACTGGATTAAGGTCATTTGCCCTTCTCTATAAAGCGGGTAAGGATAGCTTTTGTCTCGGCAGAGAGATTTATAAACCTTGCGCCATAATAAGTCGTTCCATCGGTAGGGTCTATTGCAGACCTCATCACCTCTGCCTCGAGGCTTACCCTTCTTGAAAGCCCGGTAACATAGAAGGAGATTATTACATTATCTGTCCTGCTAAGGGGCTTATCGCATTTAAATGCAATGCCTGTCATGGAGAAGTTTTCGGACCTTCCAATGAAGGTCTCGTTTTTATCTTTGGATGTAATTGTTATGAGGGCATTAAAAACCCTTCTTTCTGAGATGTAAAGCAGTCTTGCCGTAATCTCAAGGAATGCCTCTTTGTAAACAGGCCATACTATAAAGTAAACATCCTTTGTTTTTCTCTCGACTGTCATTTGCTTTCCATCTGTAACGATTATTTTTGGTGTGTTTTGTAGCGTGGCATTCATGGACCGATAGGTCTTTTCGCCTGTTATGATTAGGTCGGGCTTTCTGGGAAGTGTTGCCGATAAGGCAGACTCATCGGATGTAAAGACCTCTGCATTTGCACTCTTTAGATACCCTATGACCTCCTCCCATAGAGGCCTTTTATCTTTAATGAGACAGATGGTCTTCAAACCTCAACGAGCCTCATACTCCATGAGACCTTTGCAGTTGGCTCTATAGTTGCCTTTACAGAGCAGTATTTGTCCATAGATAGCTCGATTGCCCTTTTAACGGCATCCTCGCTTATACCCTTGCCTTTAACCGTGAACTCTATGTTTACAGAGGTATATTTCTTTGGGTAGTTTTCAGCCTTTTCACCTTTGATATTAAGCTCAAGTCCTGTTACATTTTCTTTTTTCTTCTTAAGGATAGAGATGACATCCATGCCTGTGCATCCACCTAATGAGACAAGCAGGAGCTCCATTGGCCTCATGCCTGTGTCATTGCCTCCAACATCAGGGGTTCCGTCCATGACTACTGCATGTCCTGAATCGGATTCGCCTACGAACTGAAGGCCATCTACATATTTTACTTTTATACTCATTTCCTTGCTCCTTTTTTCCTGCCTGCCTTCAGGCTTTCATAGAGGCTCAATGCCTTTTTCGGTGTTACACCCTCATGCACAACTGCCCTAACAGCCTGTATCATCGAAGTAGGATGCTCTGCCTGAAATATGTTTCTTCCCATATCCACGCCAGAAGCACCTCTTGAGATTGCGTTATAAGTAAGGGTAAGGGCATCGAATTCAGGGATCTTCTTTCCTCCTGCCATAACAACTGGAACAGGACAGGTATTTACAACACGCTCGAAGTTCTCTGAGTAGTAGGTTTTTACAAAGTGTGCTCCCAGTTCTGCGGCAATCCTGCACGCTAAAGAAAGATACCTTGCATCCCTTGCCATGTCTTTTCCAACTGCAGTAACTGCAAGCACAGGGATTCCATATCTTTGTCCTTCGTCAACGAGCTTTGCAAGGTTTGTAAGTGTCCGATGCTCATACTGGCCACCCACATATATCGATATAGCTACTGCGGATACATTAAGCCTTACTGCATCCTCCATTGCCACTATAAGCCCCTCGTTTGAAAGCTCTGTAAGTATGCTCTGGCCACCCGAGACCCTGAGAACTATTGGGGTATCCGATGTAGCAGGTATAGATGTGCGAAGGACACCTCTCGTTGGCATAAGTGCATCCGCATATGGCAAAAGAGGTGTAAGAACCTTTCTTGGCTCCTCGAGCCCTGTTGTGGGTCCTAAGAAATATCCGTGGTCAACTGCAAGCATAACTGTTTTCCCTGTTTCAGGTTTGATAATCCTCGAAAGCCTGTTTTTTAATCCCCAGTCCATAAAACCTCCTTATTACCGTAATTTTAGTCTTGCGACTTCTGCTTCTATCTCTCGTACAACTTCTTTATTTTTGATTTTCTCTTTTTCACAAAATATGATAAAAACTTTACCACCAAATCGTTCAGTAAATTCCTCAAAACTTGCTTTCATCCTTTCGCTTACTGAATAATTCCCGAAGTTCGACTGCGCAGTGATTGGTTTTATTTGAATCCCAAAGGCTTTGTCTCCAACCCAGCCAAGATAGTCAATGTCTCCAGCATGATCAAGTTCCGGGTCACTTTCTTCAAATCTAATAGCAGGAAACTTTTTAGCGAGATAATCATTAACAACAGACTTTTCTCTTATGAATCCATCATATGTCCTATGGATAGTTACTTCATAAACAAAGTCTATGCAATCTTGTAAAGTGACCTGACTAAACGCTTCTGTCCATTCAGGAATAACTACTTGAGTAATTTTTTCATAAAGCCTTTGACCAAGTTCCGTCAGAATTTCTTTCGTAACCTTTATTGGTGTTTTATTCTTTGTGAAGGCTTTTTTAAAATAGAACGATTCCCATTCTTTAAGTGTTTTCGGCTGACATTCACGAATTAAAGCCATAACAGCGCCAACTTTTTTAGGTCTAGTCAGTTGATAAGTATGGCTCGCATAGTTTAATACCTTTTCTTTTTTGCCGAAGGCTTTGGCAACCTTCTTAATTTCAGATTTGGGCATTGGCTTCTCTCGAAATGGCTATAAATTTATGTTTATACTTAAAATCAGTTTCATTGGCCACCTGCACCAAGCCGTTTTTAATTAAATAAGCATTAATAAAAGTCTTATTTTTCAAATACAGGTAACACAATAAATTCCCTTCCTCATCATATTTAGTGCTGTCATATTTCATAAAGACCTTTTGCCCCCTTAGTTTTTCCGAAAGGAATCTTACGGCTTCTCCATTTATTTCTTTTTTTCCTTTTATGCCGATAAGCCTGACCCTCAGGCCGTTATTGAGTACCAGAAGCTCAGAATTAATTACATGTTTTACCGAATAGTAGGTTTCGCGGCTATAGTCTGAATGGTCTATTTTTGAGCCGAACATTAATTTCTTAGGGTCAATCTTTTTATCGAACTTAACAGGGTCTTTAAAAACATATGGAAGTTTGTTTATTTCTTCTTTGAAGTTCAGGTTAAGTTTTTCCTGTTTTATGATTTTAATATCGGAGGCTTTCAGCTTTGATTTTATTGCCGGCAGGAAGTCTTCATTAATCTCATAGCCCATAGAGTTTCTATCAAGATTCTCAGCCGCAAGGCAAGTTGTCCCGCTTCCAAGGAATGGATCAAGAACTGTATCACCGGCAAAGCTGAACATCTTAATCAGCCTTTTAGGGAGTTCTTCGGGGAATACTGCAAGATGCTTTTCCTGCCGTTTGCCCGGGAAATTCCAATGACCGGAAAAATACTCATTCCATTCCTCAATAGTCAGTTTTGATTTCTTTTTTACCTCTTTACTCACCTTAGGGGGGTCGCCAAGTTTTTTAAATACAAGTATGAATTCATAATCGAGCTTTAATATCCCATTCCGGGGATAAGGAAACGAACCCATTATGGTAGCCCCGCCCGTTGTGTTACAGGTTGTCACCTTTTGCCAGATAATTGCGCCCATATAATCAAAGCCTATAGTTTCGCAAAACTTAATTATTTCTTCTCGAATTGGTATAACCTTATACCTGCCGTAATATACCGAGCGGGCAAACTGGTCTCCGATATTGATGCACAGGCGGCAACCCTTATGTAAAACCCTACGGCATTCGTTCCAGACAAGGTTGAGATTGTTGATATATTCTTCATATGTATCGTTAAAGCCTATCTGGCTTCTATTCCCGTAGTCCTTTAACTGCCAGTATGGTGGAGAGGTAATAATAAGATGAACGGATTCATCTATTATTTCGTCCATCTCCCTGCTGTCACCTAAGATTATTTTTATATTCATCCCTTACGATTGCTTCCTATCTCCATGGCTCTATTATAACCTTAATAGACTCATCACCCTTTTCTACAAGCTGAAAGCCTTTTTGGGCTTCGCTTAAGGGAAGTCTGTGAGTTATCATCTCACGGACATTTACTTTCCCTTGATGTATTAGCTCAAGTGCAGTCATATGTTCGTTGTAGTTAGCGGCATAGGAGGATGTAAGTGTTATCTCCTTCCTCCAGAAAAGGTCATTTATTGGGATTGGATGCTTATACCCTTCCCCTGAGGGTGCAAAGAAAAGCACGGTTCCACCCCTGTCAACAGAGCTAAGTGCCTGCTCTATTGCATTAGGGGCTCCAGTTGTGAGTATGACTACATCTGCACCCCTTCCATTTAGCTTTCTAAATTCCAGTGGGATATCCTTCGATGCATGTATTGCCTCATCAGCACCGAGTCTTTTTGCGGCATTAAGTCTGAATTCCTTTACATCCGTTGAAACGACAAGAGATGCCCCCAGTGCCTTTGCAAGTTGGATGTGAAGAAGCCCTGAGATTCCAGAGCCTATTATAAGCACCCTTGAGCCCACAGAAACCTTTGCAAATCTCTGACCCCTGAGGACACATCCTAAGGGCTCTATGAATGTTGCCTCTTCATATGACATATCAGAAGGGAGTAGGTACACACCCCTGTCCACATTGATTTGGGGAAGCCTTACATATTCCGAGAACCCTCCTGGATAAAATTTCGTAGTTCTCAGGGTCTCGCATACGCTGTGATGGTCAGAAAGGCAGTAATGGCATGTATTACATGGAACATGATGAGATGCAGAGACCCTTTGTCCTTTTCTATAGGAAGTTACACCGTCTCCTACCTCTACAATCTCTCCTGCTATCTCATGGCCCAAAACAAGAGGGGTTTTTCCCGCCCTATACCACTCAAGCACATCAGAGCCACATATACCGCTTGCATGGATTCGTATCACTATCTCGCCTCTGCCTGCCTCTGGCACAGGCATCTCCTTTAGCCGAATGTCGTTGTTTGAGTAATACATTGCTACATGCAAGGGGTTTCCTCCATATAAAAGTTTTGCTTTAATGAATTTAACTTAAAGGCAGAAGGATGTCAAATGCTTGACAATGAAAAAGGCAAAGAGGTAAGTTAGTGGTTGAGGGCAGTTAGCTCAGTCGGTAGAGCAGAGGCCTGAAAAGCCTCGTGTCCGCAGTTCGATTCTGCGACTGCCCATCTGATTTTTTATTCACAGCTCCCCTATTTTCTGAACCTTAAGGAGATTTGTCTTTCCTATGCCAATAACAGGAGAGCTTGCCGTAATCACGATACTGTCCCCGGCTCTGACCATGCGGTCTTTAAGGAGTGCTGATTCTACCTCTCTGAAGACCGAATCAGTGCTTTTGACATTGCCTATCTTCTTTGGTATTACGCCCCAATAAAGACAGACCCTTCTTAAAACAGCCTCAAATGGGGTAAATGCGGCTATTGCTACAGATGGCCTGAATTTACTCAGAAGTTTTGCAGTAAAGCCTGATTGCGTAAATGCCACTATGTATTTAGCCTTTATGTCCTCGCCTGCCCTTGCTCCTGCATCTGCTATGGCATCTGAAAACGACCTGAGAGGTATATACTGCGAGGCTATGCGCTTTTTGCTTTCGGTTTTTCTTATTATGCGGTCCATCATAGCGAGTGCCAGAAGAGGGTATTTTCCTAATGAGGTCTCTCCTGAAAGCATTAGGGCATCCGTTCCATCGAGCACTGCGTTTGCTACATCAGTTGCCTCTGCCCTCGTTGGCCTTGTATGCTCTGTCATGGACTCAAGCATCTGTGTGGCTGTGATGACGAGCCGTCCTTTCCTATTTGCCTCTGCTATGAGGGTTTTTTGAACCATCGGGACATCCTCAGGAGGGATTTCGACTCCAAGGTCTCCACGGGCAACCATTATTCCGTCTGCCTCATCGAGGATTTCGGAGATGTTTTTTAAAGCCTCGGGCTTTTCTATCTTTGCAATAAGCGGAATGGAATGCCTTTTGTTTTTAAGCCATCTTCTTACCTTTCTTACATCTTCTGCCTCTCTTACAAAAGAGATTGCCACATAATCAACTGCCATCTCGATGCCAAACAGAAGGTCATTTTTATCCTTTTCCGTAAATGACGATAAGGTTATTTTCGTATCGGGAAAGTTTACGCCCTTTCTTTCTTTTAAGAGGCCTCCTTCAATGACCCTTGTCATTAAGCTATGTTTTTCCTTTCCAGTAACCTTTAGCTCCATAAGCCCATCGTCGAGCAAAATCCTGTCGCCAATAGCGACATCCTTTATAAGGGGCGGATAGGCAATGTATATCTGTTTTTCGTCTCCTATGCCTTTGCCGGGGGAGATAGAAAGGCGATGGTCTTTCCTAAGGGTGATATATCCGCCTTTTAAGTAGCCAGCCCTTATCTTTATGCCTTGAAGGTCCTGAATGATGGCAATCGGCTTTCCGTATTTCCTCGAGCCTTCCCTTATAAGGGATATTGCCTTTTTATGGAATCCATAATCTCCATGCGAGAAATTAAGCCGTGCAACATCCATTCCTGCCTTTATGAGGGAAAATACTACATCTTTTTTAATCGAGGCAGGCCCGATTGTGCAGATGATTTTAGCTCGCCTTTGCATTAAGCCTCGCATCATCAGGTATCATTTAACCTCCTTTAGTTAACCCGATATTCGTGCAACCCCTCTTTAAAGCATTGCCCTATCGAGTGTTCTGTACTGTATAGCCTCTGAGACATGATGAGCCGAGATTTCCTCGGAACTATCCATGTCTGCGATTGTCCTTGAGACCTTAAGCACCCTTGAGTATGCCCTTGCCGAAAGTGCCAGCCTTTGCATTGCAGTCTCAAGGAGTGTCTGCGCATCAGGCTTTAGCTTACAGAACTTCTTTATATGTCTTGTCTTCATCTGGCCGTTTGAGTATATCTTTTCTCCATTGAATCTGTTTATCTGTCTTTGTCTTGTCTCAAAGACCCTCTGTCTTATAGTCTCTGAGCTTTCTCCTGAGTGCTCCTCGGAGGAGGAAAGCTCTTTATACGGCACAGCAGGCACAGAGATATGTATATCGATTCTATCCAGAAGGGGGCCAGAGACCTTTCTTCTGTAGCGGTGGATTTGGCTAACCGTGCATGTGCACTGATGTCTTGCGTCTCCAAGGTATCCGCATGGGCATGGGTTCATCGCAGTCACGAGCATGAAGTTGGCAGGATATGTTATGGATGCAATTGCCCTCGAGACAGTTACCTCCCTCATCTCGAGTGGCTGTCTTAAGACAGCAAGGACATTCCTTTTGAACTCAGGAAGCTCATCTAAGAAAAGCACACCATTATGGGCAAGGCTTACCTCTCCGGGCTTTACGGTCAGTCCACCGCCTATTAGTGCGGCATCGGAGATTGTGTGATGCGGTGCCCTGAATGGTCTTATTGCGAGGATAGGCTCATTTGTCTTAAGTATGCCAATGACGCTATGCACCCTCGTTGTCTCTATTGCCTCCTCAAAGGTCATTGGTGGAAGTATCGTTGGAAGTCTCCTTGAAAGCATTGTCTTACCAGAGCCAGGCGGGCCTATCATAAGCACATTATGATTGCCTCCTGCCGCAACCTCAAGTGCCCGCTTTGCATGCTCCTGACCTTTTACCTCAGAGAAGTCCTCCTCGTAAAGGCAGTGCAGTTTCATTGCCTCCGATATATCTATTTCTGTCTTATTCGGGGCGGATTCTTTATTAAGGAAGTCAACGACCTCCGAGAGGTTTTCTACGCCATAAACAGAGACACTGCTTACAATAGCGGCTTCGTCTGCATTGTCAGCAGGAAGTATTAGCTTGAGGTTCTTTGCCTTCGCAAGAAGGGCTATGGAAAGAGCGCCTCTTATGGGCTTAACCCTTCCATCTAAGGAAAGCTCGCCTGTAAAGATAAATCCCTCTGTTGAGCCCACTGCAATCACTCCTTCTCCTGCCATCATGCCTACTGCTATTGGAAGGTCAAATGACGAGCCTTCTTTCTTAAGGTCAGCAGGTGCGAGGTTTACCGTAATGGGTTTAAGTGGAAAGTTAAGCCCTATGTTTTTAAGTGCTGACCTGACCCTGTCTTTGCTTTCCTTCACCGCAGTGTCAGGAAGCCCCACAATCGAGAAGTATGGAAGCCCCCTTCCTGAGATGTCAACCTCAACCTCAACCATGTGTGCATCTATACCTACGACGCTTGCGCCTAAGACCCTCGAAAGCATGCTTGATTATATTGAGTTAGGAAAAAGAAATGCAAGGTGTTTTGTGGTAAACTGTAAGGTAATGAATGAAAGCATTCTTGCAGTTGACGATGAGCCGCTGATATTAAAGACAATAGAAAAGGCACTCACAAAAACAGGCTACAATGTCAAGGGCGTCTCCAGTGTCGAAGACTTCATGGATGCCATTAGGAAAGAGACCTTTGACCTTCTTGTGATAGA
Source organism: Nitrospirota bacterium (assembly GCA_016207905.1). Taxonomy (NCBI): domain Bacteria; kingdom Pseudomonadati; phylum Nitrospirota; species Nitrospirota bacterium. The sequence continues at coordinate 38,747 of JACQZC010000004.1, forward strand.
CCTTCATCTTGGAGGCATGTCGCCTGATGCCTTTCTTAAGAAGGTAAGGGAATTGGCTTTACATTCAAAGATTCTCGTCATAAGCGGCTCAGTTGCAGGTCTTTCGGGAAGGTATTTCCTTCAAAAGCCTTTCAGAATAGAAGAGCTCAGGCAGAGGGTAAGGGAAATCTTGGATGAGCCCGGTTTTGACTAAAAAGGCAATGGAAGTTAGACTTAAAAAAATACTTTTTTTCCTTCTTAAACTCTCCATAAGCGCCTGTCTGCTTTACTTTGCCCTATCGAGGGCAGGCGTAGAAAAGGTGTTTTCCCTCCTAAGAGGCATTAACCCAATTATGTTCCTCTCAGGAGTGCTTATATATATCGTAGTGCTAATGATAGCCGCATTAAGATGGAGGATTCTACTGATCGAGCCACTTCCCATAGGAAAGGTCTTCTCGCTTTATTTCATAGGTGCCTTCTTCAACACCCTTCTTCCTGGAATCGTAGGCGGGGATGTTATGAAGATATATTACCTTTACAAGGAAACAGGCAAGGGAACTCAGACATTTGCCTCCATATTCATGGACAGGTATATAGGGTTTGCATGCTTAATAGCAATGGGGCTGATTGCACTTCCATTTGGATTGACTGCCTTCAGAGGCTCGTGGGTGGTATGGCTTTTGCCGCTGATGGCAATTTGTTTTGTGCTTGTAAGCATTATAGTCTTTGGTTTGAGGCTCGGCAGGAGGTTTAAGCTCCTTAGCGACTTCTATGGCTATTTCCATTCTTATATCAGGAATAAGACCTTGATTGCAAAGGCAATCTTGATTTCGGTAGTGTTTCAGATATTAATTATCATTGGCATATACATCCTTTCAGAAGGTCTTGGACAAGACATAAGGGTAAGCACATTTTTCATAGCCATCCCGATAATTGCCTCTCTTGCCTCTCTGCCCATCTCTATAGCAGGAATCGGCGTTAGAGAGGCATCTGCCGTGCTTTTACTTGGAGCAGTTGGTGTAAAGCCTGATGTGGCTACTGCCATATCTTTTGCATGGTTTTTAATTATGGCAGTGGCAGGATTAGTAGGACTTCTTGAATATATGAGGTATAAAGTTAGTGCGTCTTAAACCATTAAATATAGCTATCTATGCAGGAATAACAGCCCTCTGGCTTCTGAGCATGGGTGTTCTCATCAACAGGCACTACGGGCATCGTTCAGCAGACATTGCCGATGGTGCGGATTTACCCGAAGAGCTTTTGAAGGAGCAATGGATGGGCATTTATCAGGCAGGTAAAAAAATAGGCTATTCAATGACAAAGACAGAGCCTTTATCCCGAAGTATCGGGAATGGCTATAAAACGCATGAGCTTGTATTTATGAGGACAAAGGTTATAGGCATCCAAAAAGACATAAAGATGACATCCGATGCAATCCTCGATAAGGCATTCAGGCTAAGTTCCTTTGTCTTTAACCTCGAATCGGATATAAACATGACAATCAATGGCTCTATGAAAGAAAATGGCATGGATATAACCGTTGAGATAGCTGGAATAAAATCTGGGCAGAGGATTTCCCTCAGCGAGCCTCCTTATACAAGTTTTTCGCTTCTGCCCGATATGTTAAAAAGTGGTGTCAAAAAAGGACAAAGGATTAAAAAACCCGTAATGGAGCCCTCGGCACTTACAGTGGCGGACATGGAGATAGAAGTGTTAGGCGAGGAAGAGATTACTGTAATGGGAGAGAAAATAAATTCCTTCAAGCTCAGGGGCTTATATCAGGGATTGGATGTCCTGATGTGGATTACGGATAAAGGCGAGGTCCTTAAGGAAGAATCTATGGGATTCCTTTCCATAAAGGAGGACAAAGAGAACGCCCAGAGAATGGATGGCGAAACAGTAGACCTCATTAAAGAAGTCTCTATACCATTTGATATGAAACTGCCACAGGATGTCAGCTATCTCAAGGTAAGACTGAGCGGAATTAAACCCGATGACTTCGAGCTAAACGGAGGCACACAGAGACTCATTGCAGATGTGCTTGAGATAACAGCTCCTGTCCTTAATAAAATCTATTCCGAGCCCAATGGCATGGATGAGTATCTCAAAGACACGCTTTTTGTGCAGTCAAAAGACCCAGAGATAGTGTCTGTTTCGAGGGAGATTGTTGGTGCCGAAACAAACATCCTTGAAAAGGCAAGGCTTATATACCAATGGGTTTATGTAAATATCGACAAGACCCCTGCCATGACGATTCCTTCTGCAAAAGAGGTTCTTAAGGCAAAAAGAGGGGACTGTAACGAGCACACTACCCTTTACACTGCCCTATCGAGGGCATCCGGGATTCCCACAAGGATAGCAGTAGGAATCACCTATGTAAGGGGTTATTTCTACTATCATGCATGGCCCGAGATATATCTAAATGAATGGATTCCAATTGACCCTACACTCGGTGAGTTTCCTGCAAATGCAAGCCACATAAGGCTTCTTACAGGTGGCATGGACAAACAGGTTAAGCTCATGTCAGTTATCGGAAAACTCAAGCTTCATGGGATTGAATATAGGGTCAAGGCAGGGGATTAAAGGTAATGTCCTCTGCAATGCCTGTTTTTTCTTTAAGCATCCGCTCTACATCTTGTCGGTCAATCCTATCTGAAACGCCTGCCTTCTCTATGAGGTCATTTGCAAGTGCCTTCATGTCTTTTATCTTTCCATAGATGTCATTATGGACCTCAAGAAAAACCCTTCCCTTTATGACAGCAACTTTAACAGGCATGTATATTATCTCTCCTTTGGTGCCGACTGTGACCTCGTCAAAGAGACTTTGCATATGCTCTAACAGAACCCTGATACAGCCATGGCTTTCGAACTGATAAACACTGGTTGGCCAGATGGTCTCATGAATCATTATTCCCGGAATAGAGAGTTTTATTACATACTTACCAAGCGGATTATCAGGACCTGGCAGGACAATGGTTTTTACCTCATGACCAAGAATCTGCATCTTCTTTTGTATTGACAAAGGCACATACCATGTTGGATTTATGTCTTTCCATAAGACAGTGAATTTTCCTTCTGGTGTCCGCCACTCCGTCATGTCTCTCCATTCAGGCATTCCAAGTCCAACCGGAAGTGCCATCCTGAGATTGCGGTTTTTAAAGAAATAGAGCATCCTGTCGGGGATATTCACGACAATGCCGTTTTCCATTTCCTTTGGAACTATCTTTTGTGTGTTCACCCTAAGGGGCTTGCCGGGGTGAATGGTCATCCTCCAGTCAATGCTATTTTCCTTTGCCATTGCCCTCCAGTTAACACCGAGCCTTGCACCGATGAGGATAAGTCCATCGCCTTTTTTAATGGTGTAAACAGTTTCCTCTCCGATAAGCATATCTGCATGACAAACATAAGGAATGGCAAGAACCGAGATAATAAAAATAATGTATCTCATAAATTAACGGAAATTATATCCAAACAGAATGTTTTTATGTAATATTCACCGAAACAGGGTCTTTGGTCTTTATATCGAATTGCCTCTCTGCAGAGCCTTTAAAGACAAACAGCTCTAAGTATCCATTAGCATTTATTAGTGAAGAAAGCTCTTTACCCTGCGTTTCCGAGTAATAATTCCTGAATAAGGCAGGCGTGCTTTTAATAGAGATTTCCAGTCTCCCATTGGGTTTCTCGGCAAACAGGGCATCTATGTCCCTGCGTCTGATATTTGTTATGGCATTTCCAAAGTGGTCTATAAATACGACCTCTCCCTTTATGGAAGAGCTTGTAATAGTAAGCTCTGTTAGCTTGATTGTCACATAATCCGTTATCGGCTCACCAAGGTTTGAAAGAGCGATGCCCTTTGAAAGCCATCCTGCCACTGGCGAAAATACATCCCTTCCGTGAAATGTTACGCCCCTTTCAGGAAGGAAATAATGCTCTGAGGTCAGGTGTATGACCTCGAGGGACTCAAAGCCCGAATTAAACACGAGGCTGAACACGCCATTGTCTGGTCCTATGAAATAATATTCATCCGCAGAGATAAGTATTGGCCTTCTCGGAGAGCCAACCTCTGGGTCTACGACAACTACATGGATGGTTTTGGGAGGGAAATACCTGAAGCTCTCGGCTATCGTAAATGCGGCTTCTTTTACATCATGAGGGGTTATGCCATGGGTTATGTCAATTATTCGGGCAGAAGGGTTTATGCTGAGTATTACACCCTTCATCACACCAACAAATGGGTCTTTATATCCAAAGTCAGTGGTGAGCGTTATCAGCATATAATGCCTCTTATAAGCTCTTTTATGTGTTTTATCCCATTTTCCCTCATATAGGATTCAATGCCATCTATGATTTCGATTACAGATGCAGGGTTTCTGAAATTAGAAGTGCCCACTGCCACCCCAGTTGCACCTGCAAGGATAAACTCTATCGCATCACTTGCATTCATTATTCCACCCATGCCTATAATGGGGATTTTCACTGCACTTGCCACTTCCCAGACCATTCTTAATGCAATGGGCTTGATTGCAGGACCAGAAAGCCCGCCTGTCACATTTGAAAGAACAGGCATCCTCGTCTTTATATTTATAGCCATTGCAGGGACAGTGTTTATCAGGGATATGGCATCTGCACCTTCTGCCTCAGACAGCCTTGCAAACTCCCTGATATCAGATACCTTTGGCGAAAGCTTGACTATGAGTGTGCCTTTAAATGCCTTTCTGACTTTCCTTGTAAGCCTTCCCAATGCCTTCTGAGAAGTTCCAAACTCTATGCCTCCTGATTTTACATTTGGGCATGATACATTAAGCTCTATAGCACTTAGCCCCGATGCCTCAAGTTCGGTTGAAAGCCTCACATACTCATCTATTGTCCTGCCTAATATGTTTACAATCAGGCATGTATCGAATCCCTTTATGAAAGGAAGTTTCTCGTTAATGAACTTTTTAAGTCCAATATTCTGAAGCCCTATTGCATTGAGCATTCCGCATGGGGTCTCGGATATTCGTGGTGGAGGATTGCCTTCCATTGGCTTTAAGGATATGCCCTTTACGACTAATGCACCCAATCTCGATAGGTCAACGAACTCTGAATACTCCTCTCCGTATCCAAATGTTCCCGATGCAGTCATCACAGGGTTTTTGAGGGTAAGTTTGCCTATGGTTACTTCTGTATTCACCATGCAATATCCTGGATTGGAAATACAGTGCCCTCCTTACACACCCTTTTGTAGCCGTTTTTTGTTTTTACAGCACATCCAAGACAGGCTCCAAGCCCGCATGCCATTGTCTCCTCCAAAGAGATATATCCTTTTAGCCCTTTCTTTAATGTAAACTGAGCAAGTTTCCTTAACATCTCTTTTGGTCCACATGAGTAAAGGAGATAATCCCTGTCATAGGCAATGTCATTAAGAGCCTCCAGCACAGTAGCCTTTTTCCCATACGAGCCGTCATCAGTGCAAACCGTAAGCCCTGATACCAAGCCCAATAGGTCATCGAGCATACAGAGCTCTGATTTCGTCTTTGCCCCATAGATGACAACCGATTTATCCTTGAGGCAATGTATCAGTGAGAAAAGGGATGCAATGCCTATACCACCTGCAACTATGAGTGGAGTATATTTTTTTGGAGGCATTGGATAGGAATTCCCTAATGGACCAATCACATCTAAGACACAGCCTGAATTTATCCTGCTCATAATAGCCGTGCCTTTGCCCCTTACCCTATAAAGTATCTGGATACGGTTTTCCGAGAACCTGAAAACAGAAAACGGTCTTTTCATCAAAGGGTCGTATAAAGTGCTAACACCGAGCATGTAGAACTGTCCTCCTGCAGGCATCATTATGTTTTCCACAAGCGGGCTAAGGGTAAGAAGAAAGTGGTTTTTATTAAGCTCTATGTTGTCTTTGACTTCTGCCTTGAAATGTCTAAAGATATTGCTCCCTTTGATGTTGTCTTTCAAAGACCCCTTACTAACTGGGGTCACCAACGACCTCCGAAGCTGACCTCTAAAATCTCATATTCCATTGTTCTTGCAGGTGCCTTAATGGTTACGATCTCTCCTACCTCTTTTCCAATGAGTGCCCTTCCAACAGGAGAGGTGATGGAGAGCTTTCCTTTTTTGACATCAGCCTCCTCTACGCCAACTAATGTAAAGACATACTCCTCGTTAGCACCAATGTCAAGGACTTTCACCCTTGCTCCAAATGCCGCCTTACTCTGGTTTATCTTAGATATGTCTATGACCTCTGCTGAAGCAATCTTTACCTGAAGCTCCTGAATCCTTCCTTCTATAAAGGATTGTCTTTCTTTTGCGGCATGGTATTCGGCATTCTCCGAGAGGTCTCCATGCGACCTTGCCTCGGCAATGTCTTTTATGTTTTTAGGTCTTTCAACCTTTAAAAGCCTTTCGAGCTCTTCTTTCATTTTTCTCATGCCATCAGGCGTTACATGTATTCTCTGCATATGTTTAATTTAACACTTTCTTTATGATTTTTAAAGATTGCTCCCAATACCCACTGTCAAGCCAATTTAGAAATGTCCTCCTTTGCTTTAATTTAATAGGGGTAGGGGGGTACCTCCTAAGTTATTGATTTTAAATGATTCCTGCTTTAATTTTGCTTTAATAATTAACATTAATCCCCATCATTCTGCACCCCTTCCATCATCCTGTCTTCTCCAGCTTGTCATTCTGGCTTGTCCAGAATCCTTCTTAAAGAACGATTCCCGACAAGCGGGAATGACCTCGATATTGTCAAGTCTTTCCTGCAAATTCTCTCAGGGCATTTCTCCCGACTATTCGGGATTGCTTAAAACCATTGAGAATTACACCCTTTTCTAAAATCCCCTGTTCAACATTCACATGGGTTACATTTTAACCTATGGACATGGGTTACACTTTTCTTACTTTGGGTCTGACCTTCCCTTTTCTTAAATCAAGAACTCCAATAGGGTGGAAGCCAAAGCGTATCTCATGGCAAGCC
>JACQZC010000005.1 GCA_016207905.1 Nitrospirota bacterium
TTCTCTCCCAATGCCCTCCAGAGAAGATATGTGACGCAAATATCGATGCGACTGCATCCCTCATCAGGGTTAAGACACGATGTTATGGCAACAGGGCCTTCAAGCTCCTTAAGGATATTACTTATAGAGATTTCATCGGGCTTTCTGCTTAGCACATACCCGCCCCCAGGGCCCTTAACGCTTCTTATGAGTCCTGCCTTCCTCAGGGTATTCAGTATCTGCTCAAGATAAGACACAGAGACATCCTGCACCTCGGATATTTCCCTTATCCTTACAGGCTTCAGGGGATAGCCCCTTGCTATCTCAAACATCGCCCTTACACCATACTGTCCCTTTGTCGATAACCTGAGCATACTGAAGTGTAGAATACTTTACTAAACTTGTCAAGTATTTGTATCAGAAGTGTCAAGCCAATTTAGAAATGTCCTATTTTTGTTAATTCAGAAATCTTTTAATGCAAGAAACAAGACCAGAACCCATCTCTGTATTTATCTCCCCATTGACAAGAATATTTCCAACGGAAGCCGTGACCATTGGTCTTTGAACAATGGTTCTAAAGGCTCCAGTTGTTGCAAAGATTTCAGGGGTGTGAGTTGCTGGCATTCGGTTTCGTCGATTGTCATTCTGGCTTGTCCAGAATCATTCTTTCGATTCCGAACAAGTCGGAAGGATTCCCGACAAGCGGGAATGACGGGGAGGGGGAACCTCGCAATGACAAAAAAGCGGATGGATTCCTGACAAGCGGGAATGACGGGATGTGGAAATGTCTTACGTGAAACATTTCAAGTGAAACATTTCAAGTGAAGGATTTCATCTTGACTGCTTCATCCCCTTCTGATTTAAGCTATAGCAGTGGGTTAGTATGCCACCACACTGTAAGGTAAAGCAAAATGAAAACCATGAAATGAGAAAAACTTAATGAAGAGAGATTTCATCCGTAGTGAAAAATCAAATAAAGACAAAGACTTAAAAGAAAAGATTTGAACCTATAAAAAAAGGAGATGGCAACGATTTTTGAAAGGGTGAGGAGGCGGATAAAAAGGGGGTAAGGTTGATAAATATCAACTTAATCAACATGGGAATCGTTAAAAATCAATGGGTTATGAGACACACCCCCCCACCCTATAAACTAAAGCAGGAGAAATGAAAAGAGGAGTTGAAGGAGAAAATCCCTTTCAGGCATGGTATAATATTTATTCTTAAACATAACAATTTTTTCAGGAGGCAACAATGTCGGCAAAAATCATAAGTGGCACGGAAATAGCCTTACAGATAAGGGAGGAGCTTAAAAAAGAAGTAGAGGAATTAAAGGAAAAGCACGGAGTTGTGCCAGGTCTTGTGACAATTCTCGTAGGCGAAAACCCGGCTTCTGTCAGCTATGTAACAGGCAAGCAGAAAACAGCAAAGGAATTAGGATTTTACTCCATACAGGACAACCAGTCAGAGGACATCTCTGAGGATGAGCTTCTTAAGCTCGTTGAAAGATACAATAAGGATAAGGCAATTCATGGAATCCTGATTCAGCTTCCACTTCCCAAACATATTAATGAAAAGAAGGTCTTAAATGCAGTGGACCCGGATAAGGATGTTGACTCTTTCCACCCTGTTAATGTAGGCAGACTGGTAATAGGAGGGGAGGAGGCAAAGTTCAAGCCATGCACACCAGCAGGGATACAGGAACTGATAGTGCGCTCCGGGTTTGAAACCTCTGGTGCAGAGGTAGTTGTTGTTGGAAGGTCAAACATAGTTGGAAAGCCCATTGCAATCATGATGATCCAGAAAGGTAAAGGCGCAAACTCCACGGTCACAGTTGTTCACACAGGCACAAAAAACCTTGAGGCACACTGTAAGCGTGCAGATATTCTTATAGTTGCCGCAGGCGTGCCTGGCCTTGTCAAGTCTGAGTGGATAAAGCCCGGAGCCTGCGTCATAGATGTGGGTGTTAACCGTGTAGGCGAGAAATTAAGCGAAAAGACAGGAAAGATGGTGCCAATTCTTAAGGGAGATGTTGACTTTGACACTGCTAAGGACATAGCAGGGGCAATAACCCCTGTGCCAGGCGGAGTGGGACCAATGACGATTACAATGCTCATGAAAAATACAGTAGCAGGGGCAAAGCAGGCAGTAGGAATAAAATGAGCAGATAAAAGGGGAATGAAATGATAATCACAAAGAAAAAAGATTTTCAGGAGCTGATGGAGAATGTAGAAAACTACAAAAGCTTTTTTCTTCTTGGCTGTTCTGAGTGTGCAACACTTTGCGGAACAGGAGGAGAGCCTGAGCTAAAGGACATGAAGGATGCCCTCAAGGAAAAGGGCAAGGAGGTTACAGGCACATTCGTTGCAAAAACAGGCTGTCAGGTCTTAGGCACAAAGGTTGAGCTTAAGCCTTATAAGGATGCCATAGACAAGGCAGAGTGCATTATTGTCCTTTCATGCGGAGCAGGCACACAGACCGCTGTTGAGCTGTATGAGGACAAGCCTGTTTATCCTGCGAATGATAGTCTGTTCCTTGGAAACATGACAAGGCTTCAGATGTTTGACGAAAGGTGCTCGCTTTGCGGAAAGTGCATATTAGATAAAACAGGTGGAATCTGCCCGCTTACTGCCTGTCCAAAGGGGCTCCTCAATGGGCCCTGCGGAGGCTGTAAAGACGGTCACTGCGAGATAAGCCCTGATATAAAGTGTGCATGGGCAAGAATCTATGAAAGAATGAAAAGAATCGGCAGGCTCGAGGAGCTATGCGAGACTGTGCTTCCTCCAAAGGACTGGTCTTTCTCTCAGAAGCCAAGAGCTTATACGACAAGGGAGGAAAAGAAAAAATGAGCTTCAAATCTGCCCTTAGCTCAGGAAAGTTTGTCATAACCGCAGAGGTTGGACCTCCAAAAGGCACTGATATATCCGAGATGCTCCATCACATGGAGAATCTTAAAGAGAAAGTGGATGCAGTGAATGTTACGGATAACCAGTCTGCTGTGATGCGCATATGCTCCATGTCAGTGTGTAAGCTTGCACTTGAGCATGGGCTTGAGCCTGTTTTACAGATGACCTGTAGGGACCGTAACAGAATCGGGCTTCAGTCAGACCTCCTTGGAGCATATATACTTGGTATAAGAAATGTTCTTTGTATGACAGGAGACCATGTCTCGGCAGGGGACCATAAGGGTGCAAAACCAGTCTATGACTTAGAATCGGTCCAACTCCTTAAGGTAGTGGATGGCTTAAATAATGGTGTTGATATGTCAGGCAATGAGCTTAAAGGCAGGACCGATTTCCTTCAGGGAGCAGTCGTTACTCCAGAGGCAACACCTCTTGAGCCACAGCTTATGAAGTTCGAAAAAAAGGTTAGGGCAGGTGCAAGGTTCTTTCAGACACAGGCTATATATGACATAGAGAAATTCAAGGAATTCATGAAGTATGCAAGGAGGTTTCCAGTAAAAATCCTCGCAGGATTAGTTATGCTTAAATCAGCAGGCATGGCTAACTTCCTGAATAAAAATGTCCCGGGAATCAGGGTCCCAGAGGAGCTAATAGCAGAGCTTAAATCCATAGGTAAGGAAAAAGCATTAGATACAGGTATGGACATTACTGCAAGGCATATAAGGCAGTTGAAAGAAGAGGCAATATGTGACGGAGTTCATATAATGGCAATTGGCATGGAAGCCTTGGTGCCTGAGATAATGAGGAGGGCAGGGTGTCTATGACATTAGTATCTAAGACCTTAGCGACTGGCACCTTACATAAGTGCCTGTTGATATTGTGACATCCTGCTATGCATATCGAGATAGACATCTAATATGTCATCTATGAGATAAAGACCCTTTCCAAAGTCCTCTCTCGCACCGTATACCTCATCTCTCAAGAATGCCATTGCCTCTTGCTCTTTGCCTGAATAGTAAAGGGCAATCCCTTTACATACTGCAACACCCAGTTTTTCCTCCTCGCCTAACTTGTTTAAGAAGTTTTCAGCTTTTCTCAGGAAATTCCATGCGGTTGTGAGGTTTTTGCTTTTGATGTGGATACGGGCAATCTCAAGGCAGGAAAGCCCCACACCTCTAATATCATTTGTGCTTTCAAAAAAAAACTCTGCTTTCATAAAATCCCCCATTGCCTGCTTTTCATTGCTCATTGCATAGGATATCTGTCCTTTCACAAGGTGTGCATACCCTAAATATAGATTCAGAGGGAGCTTCTTATTAGCTTTTACCAGCTCAAAGACCCTGTTGATAAGCTCAATGGCTTTAGTGGTGTCTTTTTTCAAAAAATTAGTCTTTGCAAAATTTATGAGCGCTTTACACTTAAGAGGCACATCATCGACATAAAGTACGCTTATAAAGGCAGATTCTGCTTCCCTATAAAGCCCCTTTTCTGTCAGGGCTACCCCTTTCATATTCATAAGCTTGGACCACCTTGCAGGGTCTGCCTGTCTGTTAACAGACTTAAGAGTCTGCTCTATTGTCTCTAAATCGCTCATATTAATCTAAAATTGTGACTTAATACCTTTTGCTTTGTCAAATCCCATTGCAATTTTTATAACAACCTTATAAAATTAACTGTATGAAAGCATCCATAGAGATATTAAAAAATCTTGATCTGTTCAGTCTTCTCGATGAGGAGGAGCTTGGTAAGATAAACTCCATCTCAGAAGAGGTAGATTACAGAAAGGGTGAGACAATCGTAAAGGAAGGCATACACTCGGAATCCCTTTTTATCATAAAGAATGGCTGTGTGAGGGTTACCAAGGATAGCCGTCTCATTGTAATCTTGGGAGAAGGCAGTCTGATAGGCGAACTGTCCTTCATAGACAAAGGTCTTCCTTCTGCCACTGTTACTGCAGAACAGGATAGCAGGCTTATAAGAATCCCCTTATCTATATTCGATAACCTCCTTTCAGAGAACAAAGGCATGGAAGGCAAGCTCTATAAATCATTTGCTTTAACCCTTTGTCAGAAGCTTAGAGATACAAACGAGTGGCTCTCCACAGAGAAATGGCTTGCCGAGGTAGAAAAACAAGCATTATCGCGCTTCCATATTTAGCCTGCCCCGAATAAACGGATTAGGCAGGAGTTCTTGAATAGAGAACCTCTTAATGCCCTCTTTTGATTTAAGGTAAATGGATATGTCAGGTGCAAATTCAAAAAGCATCTGCCGACAGGCACCGCATGGAAAACAATAAGCCCCATCGCTTGAGACAATAGCAATTGCCTTAAGAGTATCCTTTTTAGAGGTGAGTGCCTTCATGAGGGCAATCCTCTCGGCACATGTGCTTAGCATGACAGAGGGGTTTTCTATATTTGAGCCTGAGTATAGCCTTTTGGTTTTTGTCATCAGGGAAGCACCTACTTTGAATCCCGAGTAAGGGGCAATTGCATTTTCCATAGCGGTCTCTGCGGAATTAATCAGGAGTTCGATGTCTTTCGTTGTCACTTCAGTAATTCAGTATCTCTATCAGGTCTTTGAAGTCTTTCTTTTCGCTTTCCTCCAGTGTCTTTTCGTTTTGAGCCTTGAATTCCGCCTCTGCCTTTGTCCTGTCGGATTTGAACCTTGGGTCAAGCTCGATGCCTTTTTGAAGTGCACTGGAGGCATCTCCATAATTGCCTTTTGCATTATGCGAAAGGGCAAGTCCATAGTATGCCGTGTAACGGTTTGGCTGTCTCCTTAAAGCGTCGTTGAATGCCTCTACTGCCTCATCAAACATGCCCAGCCTGTAGTATATATTTCCGAGGTCATAGTATGCTTTGTCAGGTGTCTCATAAAGGGGATTTTTAAGTGCCTTTTTACAGTTTTTTATTGCATCTTCCCACTTCTTTTTTGTGTAATAAAGAAAACAGAGATTATTATATGCCTCCGAATAATCGGAATCCTTACTGAGGGCTTTCCTGAAAGATGCCTCTGCTTCTACGAATTTATCGAGTCTAAAATAGACGACTCCGAGGGCATTATGAAATTCCTTTTTTCGAGAGTCAAGCTTGATGGCTGTCTGAAACTTAACGAATGCATTCTGATAATCTCCTTCGTTCATGGCAGAAAAACCGAGACTGTAATGAGCCTGAGCCTGATTTGCCTTTTCCTTGCTAACACAGCTTGAAATTATCAGGCATATCAGAAGCAACAGGGCAATCCTCAAAGTTTTCATATTTTATGAGGTTAACAAAAACTTCAAAATAAGTAAAGATGCCTTCATGCCTCCATGGCTTGTCACCCTGAACCATGCCCTGAACTTGTTTCATGGGTTGATTCAGGGTCTAATGTCTTTGCTTTAATTCTCAACCATCCTCCTCCTTAATCAATGTCATTCTTGCTTGTCAGGAATCCTTCCCTTTTCCGTCATGCTGAATTCATTTCAGCATCTCTGCTTACTGCTGACTATATCACTAAGAATCTGATATTGTCTATAGACATATGTCTTAAAAACATGTCCTAAAAATATACACAACCAAAAAAGAAAAGTCCTCTAAATTAGTTTATAAAATTAGTTTTAAGAAACACTTTCGATGCCTAAATCTTGAATCTTGAATTTCCAAATCCTCCTAATTCCCCTCTCCCCTTTGCGGGAGAGGGCGAGGGTGAGGGGTCATTCCGATGCCGAAACATCGGCCGAAGAATCTCAGTCAAAACTACTGCATTACTCTTCTGAATTTAAAAGACAGGCAGGCCCTTTGGCAGCAAGGGGTTTATATTGAAGTCTCCGGGAAGACCGAAAAAGAAAAAGGCGGAGAAATAGTACATGTGTCCTTTTTTCTATAAAAGCCTTTCTAAAAATGCAGCATTAAAACATCTGCTATATTGAAATTGAAGTTGTTTTTTTTTGAAAAAATGTAATCTTTATTATAAACAAACAAGGAGGTAGATTATTATGAAGAGCTTTTCGCGGTATATGCTAACAGCCTTAATTGTTTTGGGGTTGAGCACGCTCGTATATGCGGCCGTGGCAAAATGGGTGTTTGTCCCGAATGCGGCTTCGAAAACCCTTTCCTTCGTTGACCCGCAGAAGGACATGGTCATCGGCCATTGCGAAACCGGGCCGACAGGCTGGCTTGCGTGCCTGACGCCTGATCTGAAGAAGATCTATGTCGGTGAAAACGGCGGGGATTCGGTGACCGTAATCGATGCAATTTCACACAAAACCCTACAGCATATCAAGACGGGAAAGAACGTCAAGCACCCATTAGTCACACCTGACGGCAAGTATGTGCTCATCAATCATACTGGCGAGGTAAAGGCCGTATTGCTCGATTCAAAGACAGACAAGGAAATAAAAACCTTCTCTGTCGACCATATGAACAAGGAACATAAAGGCCCTCTCATGATGCATTCCGCCTTTACATGGGACAGCAAGTATGCCTTTGTCCAGAACTATGCAGACAAGAAGTCATATGTTCTCAAGATTCCGTCACTGGAAGTAGCGGCTACCATAGACGGAGATAGCCCAGCGCATTATTTTGTCCCCACGCCTGACAACAAGCAAGTCTGGATTGTCTACGAAGGAAACGATGCCGCCAAGATAAAGCCGTCTGTCTCCATAATAGATATGGCGACTTTCAAGGAAATCAATAAAATCGAGATACCGACCGCGGAAGGCGAGGCCATAGAAGGACATCACGGCATCTTCACGCTCGACGGCAAGTACTTCTATTTCTGTAACCGCGGCCCCGGCCCAAAATTCGGTGGCAGCACAGTTGCGGTAATCGATGTCACCCAGCAGAAGGTCGTCAGAACTATCAAGGCTTCAAACGGCGTGGGCCATCCTTATCTAACGCCTGATGGCAACTACGTTGTTCTCACCCCGTATGGCTCGAATGTCATTACCATCGTCGACGCCAAGACAGGTTTGAAACTCAAAGACATAGCGGTTGGTAATGGAAACCATGTCGGGCATATCGTATTCAGCGCGGACGGCAAGAAGGCATATGCCACGAACGCCTCAGACGGCGCTCTTTATGTGATCGACATGCAGACGCGTGAGGTTGTTAAGGGGATACCTACCGGCGATAGGGCAGCCCAAGTCATTAACACCTACACTAACCTCTTCGAAGTTCCGGGCGTTTATAAAACAACTCATTAGCCGGTAATAATCAAGGGGCGGCTTGTATCTCTATGCAATCTGCCCCTTCGTTGGTCCAATTTTTTGCGGTAATCTGATAGATTTAGAAATAGGGACACATGTTCTCGCTCACTAATTCACTAACTTTTAAAAGCCTATCAAAAGGTACATAAATTTATATTATATTGGCTTCCCTCTGAAAAACCCTTTTTTCAATCCCCTCAATAAGCCCCCTTTAGAAAATTTCAGTGTAATGAAGGAGGCTGAAGGGTTAAAAATTTTAGCGTGTTTGATGCCGATTAATCGGCAGAGTTTGCTAAAATTTACCTTCTGCCGACTGAATGAAGCGTGGTCAGAGACCGAAATTTTCATGGGTGCGATTCTTTTGGTTACTTTTCTTGGGCATGAAGAAAAGTATAGGACATTATCATTTTGGCGGGACAGAAACCCCACCCGATGCACAGGAGTCCTGAATATGGGTTAAGTAGTTGATATATCAGATGGATTTGAGGTCGAATGTATTCGTGGTGCCCCTGTCCCAGTCCTCCCAAAGGTAGGCGTCCAGCTTGTCGTCGGCAATCACCCGAAGGGCCTAGCGCACCTGCTCCTCGTAGAACTCGCAGAAGGCCCCCGTCCTTTTCATTCCACCGTTCATCCCGTGGGCCTCGGCCGGGCACGGCGAGCC